>JAYUXO010000153.1:0-4558 GCA_043753505.1 Comamonadaceae bacterium | reverse complement strand
CGGTGAGCGACACCGGCTCGCCCAGCCGCTGCGGGTGTTGCAGCACCGCGCTGAGCGCCTGCGCCGCAGTGATGCCGCCGAAGGGGCCGACCATGTTGGCGTAAGCCAGACTGGTGTGGCCCAGGAACGTGCCGTCGGGCTGGGCTTGGAGGACTACGGCGGTGTCGAAAGCGTGTGTCAATTCGATTGCTCCTGTGTTCGTTCCCTCTCCTTCAGGGGGAGAAATATCCCGCTCCCTCGCCTTCCGAGGGAGGGTTGGGGTGGGGGCATGCGCCACGCGGAAAAGGCCATCGTGATCCGCATGCCCCCACCCCTGCCCTCCCCCAGCGGGGGAGGGAGTTGGAATTAAACCCGCTCGAAAATTCCCGCCGCCCCCTGCCCCATGCCCACGCACATGGTGACCATGCCGTACTTCAGATTCTTGCGCTGCAAAGCGTGAACCACAGTCGCCGAGCGGATAGCGCCGGTCGCACCGAGTGGGTGACCCAATGCAATCGCGCCACCCATGGGGTTGACCTTGGCAGTGTTCAGTCCCAGCGTGTTGATAACGGCCAGCGACTGCGCAGCAAAGGCTTCGTTCAGCTCGAACCAGTCGATGTCGTCCTGCTTCAGGCCTGCAAATTTCAGCGCGAGCGGAATCGCCTCGATGGGGCCAATGCCCATCAGGTGTGGTGGCACACCGCGGTTGGCGTAGCTGATGAAACGGGCCAGGGGTTTGAGGTTGTAGCGCTTCAAGGCCGTTTCGCTCACCAGGATCAAGGCGCCCGCGCCGTCCGACGTTTGCGAGCTGTTGCCCGCCGTGACCGAGCCGCGCGCGGCGAACACGGCTCGCAGTTTGGCCAGGCCTTCAATGGTGGTGTCGGCGCGCGCGCCTTCGTCGATGTTCACGGTGCGGGTTTGGGTGGTCACCTCAGCGGAGTTCAAATCAACTGAGCGTTCGGCCACGTCCACCGGCGTGATCTCGTTGGTGAACTCACCGGCCTTCATTGCGGCCAGGGCCTTCATGTGTGAGTGGTAGGCAAACTCATCTTGCGCAGCGCGCGAGACTTTCCACTGCGTAGCCACTTTCTCCGCCGTCATGCCCATTCCGTAGGCAATGCCGTAGCTTTCAATGTCGTCGGGGTGGGTGAACACGGTGGGCGACAGGCTGGGCGAGTTGCCCATCATCGGCACCATGCTCATGCTTTGGGTGCCCGCACCAATCATCACATCAGCCTCACCCACGCGAATGCGATCCGCCGCCATTTGTATGGCGGACAGACCCGCTGCACAAAACCGGTCCACGGTGACACCACCGACGGTGTGCGGCAGGCCTGCCAGCACCGCGCCAATGCGGGCCACGTTCAAACCCTGCGAGGCTTCCGGAATGGCGCAACCGCAGATCACGTCTTCCACGGCTTTCGGGTCGAGACCTGGCACCTGCGCCATGGCAGCGCGCAGCGCAGTGGCCAGCAATTCGTCAGGCCGCGTGTTGCGGAAGTAGCCACGGTGCGAGCGGCCGATGGGGGTGCGCGTGGCGGCAACGATGTAGGCGTCTTGGATTTGTTTCATGAGAGGCTCCTGGTGAAGTGTTCGGTGTTAACTCCTTCCCCTCCCGGGGGAAAGAAATCAGGCTCCTTCCCCCTTTGGGGGAAGGTTGGGATGGGGGCACGCGTGTGACAGCACCAATATCTGGTCAGCAATCACGCTCAACACCCCTTCAAAATTCAAAAACGCCTCATTCGACGCAAAACGCAGCACAACAAAACCCTGGTTGCGGAAAAATGCGTCACGCCGCGAGTCGTAGGCTGCTTGATTCACATGCTGCGAACCATCCAGCTCCACGATCAATTTAGGCTGTAAACAGGCAAAGTCAGCGATGTAACTTCCCAGGGGATGTTGGCGGCGGAACTTCACACCCAACAGCTCGCCGCGCATGCCGGTCCAGAGCTTGCGCTCGGAGTCAGTCATCTCACGGCGCAGGGTTCGCGCGTGGGTTCTGGCGTTGATCGTGGATTGGTTCTGCATATAGAGCCCCCATCCCTACCTTCCCCCAAAGGGGGAAGGAGAGACTTCCAGGGTCAGTTGCGTAGCGGTTTGCCCGTGCTCAACATCCCCATGATCCGCTCCTGCGTCTTCGGATGCTCAAGCAACGAGCAGAACGCCTGGCGCTCCAGCGTCATCAGGTATTCCTCAGACACCATCGTCCCCGCATCCACGTCACCACCCGTCACCACGCCCGCAATTAACGATGCGATGTGAAAGTCATGTGCGCTGATAAACCCGCCGTCTCGCATGTTGACCAGCTGGCCCTGAATCGTGGCTTTACCGTTGCGCCCGGCCACCGGAAACTGGCGCTTGTGTGGTGGCCGGTACCCGCTGGTGAATAGGGACTTGGCTTCGTTGATGGCCACAAACAGCAACTCGTCTTTGTTGGCAACCACCAAGTCACTGTCCAGCAAATAGCCCAGCTTGCGCGCCTCGATGGCGCTGGTGGCTACTTTGGCGGTGGCGGCGTTGGTGAAGCCTTCGGTGACGAATTTCAACAAATCCTTGTCAGTGGAGGTCGCTGAGTTTTCAGCCGCGCGACGCGCAAAGTAAGTCAGACCACCCGCACCGGGCACCAGGCCCACGCCCACTTCCACCAGTCCGATGTAGCTTTCCATCGCAGCCACCCGCTTGCTACAGGCCAGGCCCAGCTCGCACCCACCACCCAGCGCCAGGCCACGCATGGCGGCAATCACGGGCACGTTGGAATAGCGCATGCGCAAAATGATGCGCTGCACCTCACCCAAGGCTTCATCGAGTGCAGCTTTGCCACCGGCCATGAAGGCCGGCATCATCCCTTGGAGATCAGCACCGGCGCAAAACGGCTCGTCGCCTGACCAGATAACCACGCCCTGGTAATTGGCTTCTGCCAGGTCGATTGCCTTTTCCAGACCGGCCATCACGTCCATGCTCATGACGTGCATTTTGGTTTTGATGGAGGCGATAACGACTCCGCTACCCAAGGGGCCCTCGTCGTCACTGTCCAGCGTCCACAAACGGATCGCCGCGTCTTCATGCAACGTCTTGCCAGCCGTCTCGAACTTGGGAGCCCCGCTGCCCAGCACATTTTCAGGAAAATGCTGTCTGGCCCTTACAGGAATTGCTCGAGCAGCTATGAATTTCATAGTGCTAGCATCCCATGAACCAGACGGTGTGTGCACACCGCCTGCATCTGCTACGGGGCCTTTGAACACCCAGTCAGGCAGCGGCGCGCGGCTCAATGCTTTGCCGGCATCAATGTCTTCCTTGATCCACTGGGCCACCTGCAACCAACCGGCTTCCTGCCACAGCTCGAACGGACCTTGTTGAAGGCCAAAGCCCCAGCGCATCGCAAAGTCCACATCACGGGCGGTTTCAGCAATCGATGCCAGGTGAATCGCGGCGTAGTGGAACCCGTCGCGCAACACGGCCCAGAGAAACTGGCCCTGCGCGCCGGTGCTGGCACGTAACAGACTCAGGCGCTCACCCGCAGGCTTTTTAAGCATGCGGCCATACACCTCGTCAGCTTTGCCGCCGCTGGGCAGGTAGGTTTGTTCTTTGGCATCAAACCGCAGGATGTCGCGACCCACTTTTTTATAAAAGCCTGCGCCGGTTTTCTGGCCCATGGAACCGGCTTCCAGCAGGCCTTTCAGCACGGGTGGCGTAGCGAAGTTGCCGTAGAACGGGTCATATCGGTCAGCCCCTGCGGTAGCGTCTTCGCTCAAGTTGTCTTGCAGTGTCTTGATGACGTGCGCCATCGTGTCAAGCCCCACCACGTCAGCCGTGCGGAAGGTGCCGCTGCTGGCACGGCCCAGCTTTTTGCCGGTCAGGTCGTCCACCACGTCATACGTCAAGCCAAAGTTTTCGACCTGTTTCATCACGCCCAGCATGCCGGCAATGCCCACACGGTTGGCAATGAAGTTGGGCGTATCTTTGGCGCGCACCACGCCTTTGCCCAGGCCGCTGGTCACAAAGGCTTCCAGATCGTCCAGCACCGCGGGGTTGGTGTGGGGCGTGGCGATTAGCTCCACCAAATACATGTAGCGCGGTGGGTTGAAGAAGTGGATGCCGCAAAAGCGTGGCTTCAAATCGTCGGGCAAATCGGCACCCAGCGCAGTGATGGACAACCCTGAAGTGTTGGTGACCAGGATGGCGTGCTGGGCAATGTAGGGCGCGATCTTTTTGTACAGGTCGTGCTTCCATTCCATGCGCTCGGCAATGGCTTCAATGATGAGGTCGCAGTCTTTCAGCTGCTCCAGGTGCTCTTCGTAATTGGCCTGGCCAATCAGCACCGAATCTTCGACCACACCCAGCGGGGACGGTTTGAGCTTTTTCAGGCCCTCGATGGCTTTGGTGACGATGCCGTTCTTGGGCCCATCTTTCGCGGGCAGATCGAACAACACCACGGGCACTTTAACGTTGACCAGGTGCGCAGCGATTTGCGCACCCATCACGCCCGCGCCGAGGACGGCGACTTTTTTGACATTAAAACGCTGCATAAACAGTTCCAGGTGAGGTGGTTCATTCCAGGAACCCCGCAGAACCGGCTTTG
>JAYUXO010000152.1:0-11114 GCA_043753505.1 Comamonadaceae bacterium | reverse complement strand
GGTCGTGGCGGGTGGTGATGTTTACAAGTCCGCTGCAAACCATCAATTCCTGCACGGCCGCCGCTTGGTCGTATCCATGCTCCAGCAACAGCCAGCTGCCGGGCAGCAAACGGGCGGGGGCTTGGGTGGCGATGGTTTGCAGGTCGGCCAAGCCGTTGTCGGCGGCGACCAGAGCCTGCGCGGGCTCGTGCGTCAGGGCGGTCAGGTGTGGGTCGGCAGGGGCGATGTAGGGGGGGTTGGCGGCGATGAGGTGGTAAGTCGGCGTTGTGGCCCTCACCGTAGCCCTTTCGCTGCAAGGGAAGAGGGAGAAATTTGCAGACAAGTTACTTTCCGGCAATTCCTGACTTGCCCCCTCTCGCTTTGGGAGAGGGCTAGCGTGAGGGCTTGCCTGCCCAGAATCTTCATCAACCGCGAAATCTGGCCCGTCTGCTGACCCATCCCCCAGCCAGTTACCCAGCCGGAACACCACCCCTAAACCCAGCGCCTGCGCATTCTCCCGCGCGACATCCAGCGCGTCCGCACTCGCATCCACCCCCGTCACCTGCGCATCAGGCCTTTGCGAGGCGATAGCCAGTGCAATCGCGCCGCTGCCCGTGCCCAGGTCAATCACCTGTGGCGTAGCAATATTTGTGAGCAGTTCCAGCGCCCAGTCCACCAAAGTTTCGGTGTCGGGCCGGGGCACCAGTACGCGGGCATCGACTGCCAGCTTCAAGCTGTAAAAATCTTGGTAGCCCAGCAGGTAGCCCATGGGTTCTCCAGCTGTGTGACGGCCGCACAGGTCCTGGAAACGTTGCCATGCAGCACGCTCCAACAGATCGCGGTCGTGTGCGAGCAACCAGGCCCGGTCGTCCGGTGCCCGACCCAGGGCATGCAACAGCAGGCGCTGTGCGTTCAGGCGAGGCAGGGCGGTGTTTTGGAGCGCTGTAGCAATGTCGTGCATGCTTGTTTGCTATTATTTATATAGCTGTTTGAGCAGTATTTACAAGGGTTACAGGCCGATTTTCCCTGTAAATATACCGCCGTCACCCATCACGTCAAATTCACCCGCTCCAACTCTTCCAGCTGCTCGGCCTTACGCGCCAGCAGCAGACCACCCACCACCTCGTCCAGGTCGCCTTCCATGATGAAGCCCAGCTTGTACAAAGTCAGGTTGATGCGGTGGTCGGTCAGGCGACCCTGGGGGAAGTTGTAGGTGCGGATGCGGTCACTGCGGTCACCGCTGCCAATCAGGCCTTTGCGCAGGGCGGCATCTTTGGCGGCGCGTTCGCTGCGATCTTTTTCCTGAATGCGGGCAGTCAACACCTTCAGCGCCTGGGCTTTGTTGCCATGCTGGCTACGCCCGTCCTGGCATTCGGCCACGATGCCGGTAGGCAGGTGGGTGATGCGCACGGCAGAGTCAGTTTTGTTGATGTGCTGGCCACCGGCACCGCTGGCGCGGTAGGTGTCAATTCGCAGGTCTGCCGGATTGATTTTGATGGCCTCGGTTTCGTCCGGCTCGGGCAGCGCGGCCACGGTGCAGGCGCTGGTGTGGATGCGGCCCTGCGTCTCGGTGGCGGGTACACGTTGAACCCGGTGGCCGCCCGACTCGAATTTGAGCTTGCCGTAGACCCCGTCACCCTCGAGCCGGATGACGATTTCCTTGTAGCCGCCCACCTCGCCCTGGCTTTCGCTGACCACCTCGCTGCGCCAGCCCTGGCGCTCGGCATAGCGGGTGTACATGCGCAGCAGATCGCCAGCAAACAGGGCCGATTCGTCGCCGCCGGTGCCCGCGCGAATCTCTAAAAACGTGTTGCGCACGTCGTCGGGGTCTTTGGGTAGCAACAGGAGTTGCAAGGCTTCTTCCTGCGCGAGCACATCAGCCTTGGCAAGGGCGACTTCTTCGCGGGCCATGTCAACCATGTCGGGGTCGTCCAGCATCTCCAATGCACCGGCCAGATCGGACTGGCGTTGCAGGTAGGCGGCGTAGTGGCCCGCCACTTCGCTGACCTCGGCGTGTTCCCGCGTCAAGGCCCGAAACCGCGTCATGTCAGCCACGACATCGCTTTGCTGCAAGAAAAAGTCCAGCTCCTGCAGGCGGACGGGGTAGCGCTCGAGTTGTTGTTTGAGGAAGGGTTTCATGGGATGCGTTCTGAAAGAGGAATGGAACGGAGGGGGCAGGACGCAGAAATCGCAGAAGTTGCGCAGAAACCGCAAAAGAAATGCAAAAAGAGAATTCCAGATTTTCTTCTGCGAATTCTGCGTAACTTCTGTCCCCCTTCTGCGTCCTGCTTCCGATTGAAGAAGGTTCGCCAAGTGGGTCACAGCTAACGCTCTTTGCGCAGAAAAAACCGCTGCACCGCCGCGCTGGCGTCTTCTCGGGTGGCTGGGTCGGCGGTGTTGAGTTGCACCAGCGCGCCATGCAGCATTTTTTGCGTCAGACCGCGACTCAGCGCCTCCAGAACGCTGTCCATGTCTTCACCCTGCGCCATACGTTTGCGGGCACGGGCCAGCTCCAGGACGCGCCACTCGTCGGCCTGGGCGTTTAGTTGTTGAATTAAGGGCACGCTGCCGGTTTCGGGGTGGCGCTGGTCCATCCAGTGCATGAAGCCTTGCACGCCGGCGTCGATGATGGTTTCGGCTTGGGCGACCGCCGCCTGGCGGTTCTGCTGGCCGGTTTGCACCACAGTGGCCAGGTCGTCCACGGTGTACAGATACACGTCCTGCAAGTCTTTCACCTCGGGCTCAATGTCGCGCGGCACCGCCAGGTCGACCATGAACATGGGTCGGTGCTTGCGTGCGCGCAAGGCCCGCTCCACCGCGCCCAGGCCAATCAGCGGCAGGGTGCTGGCGGTGCAACTGACCACCACGTCAAACTCATGCAGGCGGGCAGGCAGGTCGGCCAGGTTCATGGTTTGTGCGCCGAACCTGGACGCCAATTTGTCGCCCCGCGCCAGGCTGCGGTTGGCAATGGTGATGCTTTTGGGCCGCCGGGCCGCAAAGTGCGTGGCGGCCAGTTCAATCATGTCGCCTGCACCTACGAACAGCACCCGCACTTCACGCAGATCTTCAAATAGCTGCCCGGCCAGGCGTACGGCGGCGGTGGCCATGCTGATGGAATGCGCGCCAATTTCTGTAGAACTACGCACTTCTTTGGCCACGGCAAACGAACGCTGGAACAGCTGGTTGAGCGTGCTGCCGACAGCACCCGCCTGGGTGGCGGCGCGCACCGCGTCTTTAAACTGCCCCAGGATCTGCGGCTCGCCCAGCACCATCGAATCCAGCCCGCTGGCTACGCGAAAGGCGTGGCGTGCGGCAGTGTCGTCACGCAACGTGTAACTGTGCTGCGCCAGAGCGCTGGTGGAAACGCCGCCGGTAGCGGCCAACCAGTCCAGCGTAGGGGCGATGGCCGCGGCGTCACCGGCACCGTAAATTTCAGTGCGGTTGCAGGTGGACAGCAGGGTGGTTTCGCTGGGGTTGGCAAAAATACTACGCAAAGCGCGCACATTGGGTTGCAACTGATCGACCGCAAATGCAAACCGACCCCGCAAGTCCAACGGCGCAGTGGTGTGGTTGATGCCTAAGGCCCAGACGGTCATAAGATGGATTATAAAATTTGACGAATGTGTGAACACTTGCGCTGAGTCAATCACCCCAACCAAATTTTCTAATGAGCGCTCTGGACTTGGCCTTTCACCTGCTGAATTTCGTCGCACCGGCGCTGGCGGTAGGGGTGGCATTGGCGCTGACAACGCGCGCTTTTATGCAAAAACAGTCGTCAGCCCTTTCATTTACTGCTCAAGCAGCTATTAATTTTGTAGCTGGCTTGGTCGCTCTGCTGGTCGGATTGGCTTACTTTGGCAACGACGGCAAGATGGCGACCTACGTCGCGTTGGTGGTGGCATGCGCCAGCAGCCAGTGGGTGCTGGCCAAGGGCTGGCGATAAACCATGGTGATAATTGTTTTCATGATCTTCCTGATCTCCCCCGCCAAGTCGCTCGATTACCACGCACCCGCCGCGGATGTGCACGCCACCACACCGCTGTTCCAAGCGCAGACCGCGCAGCTGATTGAAGAGTTGAAAGCAAAAACCCCGATGCAGATTGCCCAACTGATGGACCTGAGCGACAAGTTGGCCGCCTTGAACGTAGCGCGCTACCAGGCGTTCAGCTCGCACTACACCGCAAAAAACTCCCGACCCGCCGTGCTGGCGTTTGATGGTGATGTTTACGACGGCCTGCAGGCCCGCACCATGACCGCTGACCAACTGGGCTGGGCTCAACAACACCTGTGCATTTTGAGTGGCCTGTATGGCGTGCTGCGACCGCTGGACCGTCTGCAGCCTTACCGGCTGGAGATGGGCACACAACTTCTCACTGACGCGGGCAGCAACCTGTACCACTTTTGGGGCAGCCAAATTTCCGAATACTTGAATCAGCGCGCCCGACAAGACGCCACACCAGTAGTGGTAAACCTGGCTTCGCAGGAGTATTTCAAAGCCGTTGACCACAAAGTCTTGCGGGCGAGGGTGATTGAATGCGTGTTTGAAGAATTTAAAAATGGGCAATACAAAGTGATCAGTTTTTTTGCCAAGCGGGCGCGTGGCCTGATGGCACGCTACGCCATCACCCACCAGGTTTCGACCCCAAAAAAGCTGGAGGGCTTTGACCTGGATGGGTACCGGTTTGACAGCACTGCATCCGCCCCGGAACGTCTGGTATTCAGAAGGAGACTGCAAACATGAGCGACAAGGTCAAACAAGCGACGAATCAACACATCACACCCGAATTGCGAAAGTGGATCGTCGACCAGGCCCAGGCCGGCTTCACCGCCGACGTGGTGCTCAAATCCATGCTGGCCTCCGGCTGGGACGAAGACGTGGCGGTTGATGCGATGGAGTCCACGCTCAAAGCTCACCTGGAAACCCAGGCCGCCGCCAAAGGTTTGCCCGAAGCCGTGCCGGTGCCGCGCCCGTCCATTGACCAATCCCCGCTGTACCTGGACGCAGGCGACCGCCAGGTGCATGTGCTGCAGGTGGTGGCCCAGCCGCCCATCGTGGTGTTTGGCAACGTGCTGTCGGACGAAGAATGCGACGCGCTGATAGCGGCCGCCCGCCCGCGCCTGGCCCGCTCGCTCACAGTAGAAACCAAAACCGGTGGCGAAGAAATCAACGGTGACCGCACCAGCAGCGGCATGTTCTTCCAGCGCGGCGAGGTTGACGTCGTCAAACGGCTGGAGGCGCGTCTGGCCCGGCTGCTGAACTGGCCTGAAGAAAACGGCGAAGGCCTGCAAATATTGCACTATCACCCCGGCGCTGAGTACAAGCCGCACTACGACTATTTCGACCCCAACGAACCCGGCACCCCCACCATTCTGAAGCGCGGTGGCCAGCGTGTGGGCACCATCGTCATGTACCTGGGCGAGCCCACCAAGGGCGGCGGAACCACCTTCCCCGACATTCACCTCGAAGTCGCCCCGAAGCGCGGCAACGCCGTATTTTTCAGCTATGACCGGGCCCACCCGTCGACGAAGACTTTGCATGGCGGCGCGCCGGTGATTGAAGGGGAGAAGTGGATTGCGACCAAGTGGCTGCGGGAAAGAAGGTTTGACTGAATTCAGGGGTGAAGGTTTTCTGCCCTTTCAACCTCCAGCGCTTGTAAAGTCTGCTCAACCAGCTATGAAAATAAGAGCAAACAACATCGACATCGAGGTCGAAGACTCCGCTCAGCACGACCCCAGCCACGCCCTGCGCCCCACGGTGTTGATGCTGATGGGTCTGGGTATGCAGTTGGTCACCTGGCCGCCCGCAATGGTGCAAGCCTTGCAGGACGCGGGGTACCGCACCCTGCGCATGGACAACCGCGACATTGGCCTGTCGCAGAGCTTTGACCATGCAGGCAAGCCCAATTTGCTGTGGGAAAGTCTCAAGTTTCGGCTTGGTATGGCCAACAAAACGACTTACACCCTGCATGACATGGCCGCTGATGCACTAGGCGTGCTGGACGCCTGTCAGGTGCCGCGTGCCCATGTGGTGGGCGTGAGTATGGGCGGCATGATTGCTCAGCGCGTGGCGCTGGCCGCGCCAGAGCGTGCCATCACGCTGACCAGCATCATGAGCAGCAGCGGCGCGCGCGGCTTACCCGAGGCCCGACCCAAGGTGCTGCGGGCCTTGATGTCGCGACCGGCCAGTACAGCGCAAGACGCGGTGCTCAACCACTACATCGCCCTGTTCAAAGTGATTGGCAGCCCTGGTTTCCCACCCAACGAACAGCTGCTGCGCGAGCGCATTGGTGCGGGCATTGCGCGCAGCTGGCGGCCGCTGGGCACGCAGCGGCAAATGGTAGCCATTGCCGCAGACCGCACGCGGGCACAGGAACTGTTGCAGCTGAAAGTGCCTACCTTGGTCATTCACGGCAAGGCTGATCCGCTGGTGCCGTTTGCCTGCGGGCAAGACACGGCGCGGCGCATTCCGGGCTCGAAGCTCGTCGCTGTGGACGGCATGGGTCACGACCTGCCGCCCGGTGTGGTGACGCGGCTGCTGCAAGTCATGCTGCCGTTCATGAAGGAACACGGATGAAAGGCCAACCGGCATGAACCTGCCCGAACAATCTCAACTGGGCCAACCCACGGCTTACGTTGACCACTACGACCCTTCGCTGCTGTTTCCCTTTTCCCGCGCACCCAAACGCGCTGAATTGGCCCTGAAGGCACTCCCGTTTTTCGGCGCTGATTTATGGACCGCTTTCGAGCTGAGCTGGCTCACCCCGCGTGGCAAACCGCAGGTGGCTATTGCCCACATCACCGTGCCGTGCGAGAGCACTTGCATTGTGGAAAGCAAGTCGTTCAAGCTTTACCTGAACAGCTTTTCCAACACCCGCTTTGCCAGCGCCGACGAGGTGCGTGAACGAATCCGCGCCGATATATCGGAAGCCGCGTGGCGCGGTGCACCCGTCACAAGCAGCGTAGGCGTGCGCCTGCTCATGCCCGAACTGTTCGACCAGGAACCCGTGCACGAACTGACCGGTCTCAGCCTGGACCGGCTCGACATCGAGTGCACCCATTATTCGCCCGCCCCGCAACTGCTTGGTGCCACGTTTGACGAGAAACCCGTCAGCGAAGTGCTCACCAGCAACCTGCTCAAAAGCAACTGCCTGGTCACTGGCCAGCCCGACTGGGGCAGCGTGCAAATCAGCTACAGCGGCCCGCAAATCGACCAGGGCGGTTTGCTGCAATACATCGTGAGCTACCGCAACCACAACGAGTTTCACGAGCCCTGCGTGGAGCGCATGTTTGTGGACATCTGGCAGCACTGCAAACCCACCAAGCTGGCGGTCTATGCCCGATACACAAGGCGCGGCGGCCTGGACATCAACCCCTTTCGCACCAGCTACCCTCAGGCGCTGCCAGGTAACGTGCGGACGGCGCGGCAGTAAGCGGTTGCCGTTTTGAACAAATCGGGCTGTAGCCCTTGTATTACCTACTCAAGCAGCTATCGTTCAATGAGCTAAAGCAAGCTCTTTGCGATAGACCACATTGCGTTCCTCCGTACGGAAACCGCAAGCCTCGTACAGCTTCGTGGCACCCGACGGGTTTTCGCTGTCCACCTCCAGTGCCGACTCACGCATCCTCGCATCGGCTTGCGCGCGAAGGCTGTGCGAGATGAGCGCTTTGGCAAGGCCGCGTCTGCGCCAGCGTTCGCGCACGACGATGTTTTCTGTATGACCTCGCAGCCGCCCGGTCTGCTGGTTGTGGGCATGATCAATGTAAGGTCGGGTTTGCCCCGCAATACAGTTGGCACCGACATCCCAGCCAACTTGCCATAACTGAGGTTGGAATGCAGCGCTGGCCAACCACGCGTCAAAATCACCTTCAACAGGGCGGGCACGCCCCCAATGAGAGGCAAAAACTTCCTGCTCAACGTCCCAGATGGCTTGGTAGTACTGCGGCAATGTAGGGCGAAGCTCAATCCCCCAGGGCAGTGCGAAGTCCGTAATGGATTCAAGACTCAGTCGAACCATGGAAAAGAAGTAGCGCGCGGGCCTGTATCCCGCCTTTTCAAGGAGCGCAGCGCGATTGACTTCAGGCTCGGTGACGAACACGTTGAACAGCTTTTCTGCGTCTGCATCGTGGTTTGATGCAACTTCGGTCTGCCGCCGCTCCAGCCAGGCCAACATGGCACTGCCAATGCCGTGTCGTCGCCAATGCGGAGCAACGAATCCCACATGTCGGTACAGGAAAGCTCCCCCCACTTCTTGTAGCCACCACCCGCGCGCAAACCCGACCATCTGTCCGTCAACCTCAGCGATTACAACGTCCACAGCTGGATCAAAGCCGCTGCTCTTCACGTAGATGCCGTGCATGGTCTCAAGGTTGGTCACGCCCTTCAGACCGTCGGCTGTTCGCGAAGTATTCGCTACGGTCATCATTTGCGGTAAGTCTGAAACGCTTTGCCAGTGGCGCAATAGGAGTCGAAGCGATACAGAGGTAATCATGCGTGCTGGTAATTTTTGTTTTTAGAACGAAGAACCCCGAATCGTAGAAGGCGAAAGGGTTTGTTTTACTCGTCTGTGGTCAAGCACAGCGGGCAAGGTTATTCTTGCAAGGTAACTACGACTGATAGAAATAATAGAAGGAGCCCAGGTGACCGAAAACATCGAAAGCCTCATTCTTGAACACTTGAAACGGTTTCAGGCGGGTCAAGATCGTATCGAACGAGAACTGCGGGAAGTCAAGTCACGACTGACTCAGGTTGAAATTGGCGTCGCTGGCATTCGCGGCGACATCGCGCATATAAGTGGCGATCAGGCGCGTCAGCAGCTGACCCTGGACAGCTTGACTGATCGAATGGAGTTCGTTGAAAGGCGATTGGAGTTGCGTTGAAATTGGTGTTTAGGGAGGCCGTCACTGTTGCACTGGATCACGACAATGCCGACGGTCGAACGTGACGCACACCAGGGGGCCGCATT
The DNA here is from genome assembly GCA_043753505.1 of Comamonadaceae bacterium. Classification (GTDB taxonomy): domain Bacteria; phylum Pseudomonadota; class Gammaproteobacteria; order Burkholderiales; family Burkholderiaceae_C; genus JAAFIW01. The sequence goes on along the minus strand of JAYUXO010000152.1, from coordinate 2,172 downwards.
GACGGTCCTGCTGCTTGGTGCCAGTGGCTTCATCGGCAGCTACGTGCTGCGTGCGTTGTTGTCTCAAGGTGTTCAAGTGATTGGCGTGCGCCGCAACCAGGCACCCCGCACCCCCGTACCGCCCGAGGCTGTGGTCAGCGGTCAGTTGCAATGGCGAGTGCTGCAAGTGCATCAACTACTTTCGACATCCGCCTGGCAGGCCCAGCTGCAAGGCGTGCACGTGGTGATCAATTGCGTAGGTATTTTGCGACAGCGCGTCGGTGAGCGCTACGAAGATGTACACCACCACATGCCCCAGGCGCTTTCGGCTGCCTGTGCACAGCAAGGCGTGCGCCTGATTCACACCTCAGCGCTGGGTTTGCACGAGCAGGCTAAAAGCCGTTTCCTGGCGAGCAAATTGCGTGGTGAGCAGGCGCTTGTGGCAAGTGACGCAGACTATTGCATCGTGCGCCCTTCATTGATTGACGGTTTGGGTGGCTTTGGTGCAAGCTGGCTGCGCATGTTGGCCAGTTGGCCGGTGCACCTGGTGCCGCGTGGTGCGGTCGGGCGGATTGCCGCTGTGCAAGCCAGCGACCTGGGCGAAGCCTACGCAAGGCTGGCGCAGTTACCCACGTTGATTGGTTGCCGCCAGGCTAATCTAGGCGGAGAGCGTGTGCTGGCTTACTGCGAATACCTGCAACTGCTACGCGGCGTGGAGCATTCAACCCCTACCCCACGCGCGATCCAAATCCAGCTACCCGACTGGATCAGTCGCATGGGCGCGCACCTGTGCGACCTGTTTCGCTTTAGCCCCTTCAGTTATGGGCATTGGATCTTGCTGCAGCGAGACAACGTCCCGGTGCCGAACGCTTTACCCGGGCTGTTAGGCAGGCCACCCGCGCCTGTGAGCTACGCGCGTGTCGCACTGCGGGACGATTTCAGGCTGTCGTGAAAGCTTCAGCGCATGCCGAAGAACGACAGTAGGAAGCCGATCACCACGATCAAACCGACGATGTAAATAATGGAATTCATGGTGTGCCTTTGAATAATGAAGGGTTGCATCATCTGCGCCGTGTAGCCTTATGGTTGTAGGGCAAGTGCCCGGTGACCTGTCAGAAAGTGACGGCTATCACGTGCCAGCCCCAACGATTCACTGCGATATGCTCACAATTCAATAGCTGCTTGAGCAGGTATTAAAAGGGCTAGAGCACGATATCGCTAAAACTGTGCAACTTCGCCAACGCCGGGAATTCAGCGGTTCGCTTTTCTTTCCCAGCCGTCATAGCCTCCCGCACATGCGCATTGCTCCAGATCACGCCCTGCAGCCAAGCCATTTGCTTAAGCGCATCCTCGGTGCTGTGGTCGCGCGTGTAGTGGATGGCCTGTTTGGTGCCCCAAATGGCTACCGGTGGTTTGCTGGCGATCTCAAAGGCGCATTGCAGCGCGGCGTCAACAGCGGCCTGGTGGGTGTCAAACACGTCATTGACCAAGCCCACAGCCAGCGCTTTGGCAGCATTCATGCGCCGGCCGGTGTAGGCATATTCCTTGGCGACGGCTTCAGGGATAAGTTTGGGCAGACGCTGCAGGGTGCCTACGTCGGCCACCATGCCGATGTTGATTTCTTGAATACAAAAGAAGGTGTCGGCTGACGCATAACGGATGCAACAGGCGGTGACCAAGTCCACCGCACCGCCAATGCAGCCGCCATGGATGGCCGCGATCACGGGTACGCGCAGGGTTTCCAGCTTGGTGAAGGTTGCCTGCATGTCGGTGAGTGAATCAAAAATCGCAGCGCGGCCTTCGGGGCTTTGGTCATCCATGCTGATGGCGTTGTTGAACGTGTCCAAAGCCATGCCAGCCGAGAAATGTTTCCCTGTGCTGGAGATCACCAGCGCGCGGGCGCTGCCTTCTTTGTGCAGGTGGGTCAGCACGTCATCGAGTTCGCGCCAGAACTGCGGGTGCATGGTGTTCAGCGCCTCGGGGCGGTTGAGTATCAAGTGGGCGATGTAGTTATGTTCGGTGAGGGTGAAGCAGTGCATGTGGGCCTCCAAAAACACGAACTCTAGCCTTGAGTGAAGGCTCGCACAGACTGATGAGGAACCCGAACGCGACAATGGCGCGCCAAAACGAAAAAACCTGCAATGCGCAAGCATTGCAGGTTTTTGAAGATGTGGTGCCGGGGCCGCATCCGCA
>JAYUXO010000151.1:0-11118 GCA_043753505.1 Comamonadaceae bacterium | reverse complement strand
TCTCCGCCGGGCGGCTTGATTTTCGCGCCATGACGCCGCCTGAATGGACGGCGCGCAATGAAGACGGTATCAGTCAAATTCGCCAGCTTGGCCGTGCGCCAGCCTATGAAAAAGAGTACTTTCGCAAGGACGGGGCGCGGGTACCGATCATGATTGCCGGTGTCAGTTTTGAAAACGACATTAACCAGGGAATGTCGGTTGTCATTGATCTGACCGACACCAAGCGGGCTGAAGCTGAACTGCGAGCTAGCGAAGGGCGTTTTCGTGCGGCTGTTGGTGCGATCAGCAGCATCGTTTGGACCAGCAACGCGCAATCAATGATGTCTGGGGAGCAACTCTCCTGGACAGCCTTTACCGGGCAAGACCGTGACAGCTATCAAGGCTTTGGCTGGGTTCAATGCGTACACCCTGATGACGTGCAGCCAACTCTGGATGCGTGGCAAAAGGCGATGCGTGAGACGGCGGCTTTTGAGTTCGAGCATAGGGTTCGCAGAAAGGATGGCAAGTGGCGCCTTTGCTCTGTGCGAACTGTGCCGGTCCTTGACAGCGTGGGGAAACTTGTTGAATGGGTTGGCGTGCACACCGACATTACCCGGCAGCGCCAGGCCGAAACAAAAATAAAGGCGTCAGAAGTGCGTTACCGGCGGCTGTTTGAGTCGGCCAAAGATGGCATTTTGATTCTCGATGCCCATACGGCAACGATTACCGATGCGAATCCATTCATCGCTGAAATACTGGGCTATTCGCTTGATCAGCTTTTAGGCAAAGAACTTTGGCAGATTGGTTTGTTCAAGGACATGGAAGCCAGCAAGATGGCCATGCGTGAACTCAAGGAAAAGCGTTACATCCGCTATGAAGACTTGCCTTTGCAAACCAAAGCAGGGCAGCGCCTATACGTGGAGTTTGTGAGCAACGTATACGGCGAAGCTGGGGAAGCGGTCATCCAGTGCAACATTCGTGACATATCAGACCGCAAACAACTTGAAGAAAATTTGCGGCAGCACGCCGCACAGTTGTTAACTGCTGATCGTCGCAAGGACGAGTTTTTGGCAACGCTGGCGCATGAACTTCGCAACCCCCTGGCTCCGATTCAAAATGGTCTGCAAATCATGCGACTGGCGGGCAACGATGAAACTGCCAAGGCGCAATGCCTGGACATGATGGAGCGACAACTCAGGCAAATGGTGCAACTGGTGGATGATTTGCTTGACGTGAGCCGCATCAGTCGGGGTCGACTGGATTTAAAAAAGCAACGCATTGATCTGATGGCCGTGCTGAACAACGCGGTTGAAACCAGTCGCCCACAGATACAGGCCAGTGGGCACGAGCTTGCCGTGGTTGTGCCGTCGCAGCCGGTCTATCTGGATGCTGACTTGACCCGGCTTGGACAGGTGTTTTCAAACCTGTTGAACAACGCTGCGAAATACAGTGAACAAGGTGGACATATTGCGTTGACTGCCAGCTTGCTGGGCAGCGACGTGGTGGTGAGAATAAAGGACTGCGGTGTTGGCATAGAACCGGACATGCTGACAAAAATATTTGAAATGTTTACGCAGGTGAAGCACTCAATTGAAAAAGCCCAGGGCGGTCTGGGCATTGGCCTGTGCCTGGTCAAGCAACTGGTTGAGCTGCATGGCGGTAGCGTGCATGCATACAGCGAGGGTCTGGGCCACGGAAGCGAGTTTGTGGTGCGCTTGCCGACAGTTTTGTCTGACGCGTTGTTACCTTTGCCGCCTTTGCCGCTATTGCCTCCTTCGTCTGCCGAAGTATTGCCAGATCAACCGGTTGACAGGCCGCCTGCCCGTGCGGTCAAAGCGCATGCCGCACCCTTCAAGCGGCGTATTCTGGTGGCTGATGACAACGTCGACTCGGTGACGACGTTGGCCATGTATCTCACCCTTTTAGGCAATGAAGTTCGCACGGCCAACGACGGACTGGAGGCGGTGAACGTGGCGGCCCAATTTCAACCCGACGTTATTTTGTTAGACATTGGCATGCCAAAGCTAAACGGATTTGACGCCTGCCGCCGAATCCGCGAGCAGCCGGGTTGTGCCAAAGCATTCGTTGTAGCGCTCACGGGTTGGGGCCAGGACGAAGACAGGCGCCGCTCGCTGCAAGCCGGCTTTGACCACCATCTTGTCAAACCAATGGATCCCGAGGCCCTTGACCGATTGCTTGCCGGGCTACAAGCGCGGCAGGAATGACCCATTCATCATTTAGCGCCGATCACTGACTTATGCTTACCCATACTTTTGACAATTCAAAGCCAGCCATCTGCGCAGCAAACATGTCAGTTGAGAGCCTGAATGACCGGCTGGCTGAGGCTGCCCGCTATGCAGTGCTGAACCGCTTGATGCCTGTTTTGCGGCACGATATGTCGGGTGCCATGCAGCCTGTTCGCATGCTGCTGATGGTGCTGGAAAAGCGATTGCAAGCCGCAGATCCTGACCTTCAAACCATTGCTAAAAATGTGATGTCGATCAGCACACTTTCCAAGCAGGCCAGTGTCAATTGTCTGGATGCCCTGGGGTGGATAGCGTCAAGCCAGGACACTCGCGTGAGCCTGCACAGCGGTGTGGACGAAATAGCCGCTTTGCTGTCCATGGAACTGTCTTGCCACGCACTGACGCTGGTCAATGGCATAGAAGATGAGGCAGTCTCAGCTCCCCAAACGTTTCTTCGCTGCGTTTTCGTGGGTGCGTTGCTGGCGTTTTGCGATCAATATGTGCAGGGTGGTATCTTGCATGTCACATTCAAACCCGTCACCACAGACAGTGACCCTAACGGTCATTTGCATTTAATGATGGTGACGGATGTTGCTGTCAGGTCAAATGGATTGCCAGACAGGGTTGGCAAATACCGCTTGATTGACTGGGCTGATGTTCAGGCCATGGCCGAATCATGCGGCGTGCAAATAGCGCGGGGCAATAGATGGATGACCGTGGGCCTGCCCACTCCATAACCAGTCCTGATAACGCGTCCACTCGCAGTTTTGGTGGATTTGTAGCGAAAGCTACTGATTCGATAACTGCCTCAGACCGTCATTGCTGCGCAGGCGGCAATGACGGTGCGAGGTTTTGCCGCAGCAAGGAATTGGCGTGCGCTTAATGTGGATCCGCGCCTGCGCGAGGTGAAAAGTGAGTTTCACCCTTACAGATGCTGCTGGAGCAGCTATAAAAACAGAAGCGTTTTTTAGGGGGTTGGGTTGTTCTCAGGCGCATCCGCCATTTGCCCCAACCGATGCCGACTCAGCTCCTTGGATAGCCGCTCAAATTCCGCCAGCAACGGCCCCTGCGCCGCGTAAAACACACTGATTTTTCCCATCAGCGTGCGCACGTACAGACGTGGCGCAATCAGCCAGTCCAGACCAGGCACCCGAATCAGCTTGCAATAAGCCAGATCGTTCAGCTCTACCGATTTGTCCCAGATCCACGTTTGCAGCAGCGCGGTGCTGTTCAGGCTGGTGCGACTGGTAAGAATGGCCCACAGCGTCCAGCCCAGGAGCGCCATGGCCGCCACTGTCCAGCCCAATCCGTTGGACTGCCAGCTGCCGGTGCTGCTCAAATGCCCCGACCGCCACAGGTTGAAAAGCCAGATCGCGCAGCCGCCCACGATGATCAATGCCAGCGCTTTAAACGGGCGTGAGAACGCAGGGCCGCTGACGATACCGCCGGCAGGCATGAAGCGAAACAACGGCATACCGAGCAGGTCGGGCACAGCTCGCGGTGCTTGGTCGGGCACAGCTGCTGCTGAGTTCAGCCCCAGCGTCATTTCTTCTCTTTAAACAGGTCGTCCATCTTCTTTTGCTCGTCATCGCTGGCCGCTTGTGACGCTGCAGCCGCTTCCGATGCGCTGGGCTCGGGCATCGCAGCTGTGTCAGAGGAAGCAGCAGGGGTGGAACCCGCGGGTTGCATGGCTGCACCGGAGTCGGCAGGTTTGCCGTAGTTGTTCTCTGGCGGCGCTTCAATGATCACCTTGTCGGTGTCCACCTTGATCTCTTTGTCCAGGAAGAAGGTAACGGTTTGCGGAAAGAAGATCACAACAGCCACCAGCATCAGCTGCATGATGATCCAGGGAATCGAGCCCATGTAAATGTCGCTGGATTTCACTGCCACCGGGATGCGGCCCTCCTTGAACAGCGTATCCGAGATGCCACGCAGGTAAAACAACGCAAAACCAAACGGTGGGTGCATGAAGCTGGTTTGCAGGTTCACGCACAACAACACACCAAACCAGATCAGGTCAATACCCAGCTTTTCAGCCACCGGGGCCAACATGGGCACGATGATGAAGGCGATCTCAAAGAAGTCCAGAAAGAAGGCCAGGAAGAACACAAAGATGTTCACCACGATCAAAAAGCCGGTCTGTCCTCCGGGTAGGCCGGTGAGCAGATGTTCCACCCATTTGTTGCCATCCACGCCCTGAAACACCTGGCTGAAGATGCGTGAGCCAATCAGGATGAACACAACCATGGCGGTCAGGCGCATCGTGCCTTTCATCGCGTCCCATGTGACGGCCCAATTCAGGCGGCTGCTCATGGAAGCCAGAATCATCGCGCCCACCACACCCATCGCTCCCGCTTCAGTCGGCGTGGCAATTGCACTGTTCTGAAACGGCAGGCCACCCATGGAGCCCAGCACCGTGAAGATCAGGATGGCCGACGGAATGATGCCTTTCAAGCATTTTTTCCACAGCGCCCAGCCGTCCAGCGTGCGGGCTGATTTGGGTACGCCGGGTACGTAATGCGGCTTGATTTGTGCCAGCGCAAAAGTAAACAGCGCAAAAAAGGTGATTTGCAGCAGCGACGGGCCCCAGGCACCCTTGTACATGTCGCCCACGGGCTTGCCCAGTTGGTCTGCCATCACCACCAGCACCAGCGACGGTGGCACCAACTGCGTGATGGTGCCCGAGGCGGCCAGCACGCCGGTGGCATAGCGCATGTTGTAGCCGTAGCGAATCATCACGGGCAGTGAAATCAGTGCCATGGCAATCACCTGGCCTGCCACGGTGCCGGTGATCGCGCCCAGAATGAAGCCCACGATGATCACCGAGTAACCCAGGCCACCGCGCACCGGGCCAAACAACTGTCCCATCGAGTCCAGCATGTCTTCGGCGAGCCCACATTTTTCAAGAATGGTGCCCATGAAGGTAAAAAACGGAATCGCCAGCAGCAACTCATTAGACAAGATCGAGAAGATGGCCAGTGGCAGGTTGTTCAGATAAGCCGTAGGAAACCAGCCCAGCTGAATCGCCAGAAAGCCGCAACCCAGACCTAGAGCTGCCAGCGAGAATGCGACCGGAAAACCGATCAACATGATGAAGACAAGGCCCGCAAACATGACGGGCGCGAAATTTTCCATTTGCATGGTGTGTGTCCTGAGTTATTTAATTTGTAGGAAGTACGGGGCGCTTACTGAAGTGGTTTTTCGTAATGCGTGTCCATCGCGTACTTGCCTTGCAGGTAAGCCAGCCGTTTGATGATTTCGGCCACACCTTGTAAAAACATCAAGCCGAAACCGACAGGCAATGCCAGCGTGGCGGGCCAGCGAATCAGGCCACCGGCGTTCTGCGACATTTCGCCCGTTAAAAATACGCGCAAGAAGTAGGGCCAGCACATCCAGGCCATTAGCCCCATCACCGGCAACAAAAAGAAAACCAGGCCAAACAAGTCCACATAAACCGGACCATTCTTCTTGAGCTTGCCGTAAAAAATATCGACCCGCACATGCTCGTTCAGCTTGAGCACCAGCGGCGCGCCCACCATCACCATCCAGGCAAACATGTACCACTGGATTTCCAGCAGCGAATTGGAACTCCAGTCGAATCCGTAGCGTACAAATGCGTTACCAGCCGAGACCATGGCGGCAATGAGCACGGTGACCGAGGCCAACTTGCCAAAGGATTCACTAAGCCAGTCGATGCCACTGGCAAGTTTGAGTAGGGCGTTCAAGGGATGTGTCTCCAGGGTGTGGCTTCTTGCATGACAGGGCATGCCATGTGGCGGATATCGTAAGCGGCAAGCGCTGAAGAAAGCCTGACATTGAGCCCTCGGGTTTTCCCGATGGTGGATGACTCGCCGCTACGCAGCGTGATGGCAGGTGACCAATGGCAGATGACCAGTCAAGCCGTGATGTGCCATCGACAACGCAACTGAGGTCATTCATTTTTTTGAATAATCCCACTCCATGAACCTTGCACCCCACACCGCCGCGGCTATGGACAGCCCAGCCATACGCCGCGCTGGCCGCGAATTGTTGTCGCTGGCCTTGATGGACGCGCGCAACCACACCTTGCACCTGCTCGGCTTGCTGGAACAACGCGCGGGTCCCGGTGCGTTTGCCGCCCATTGGCTGGCAGGTCACATGGGCTGGTTTGCCGAGTATTGGATTGGTCGCAACACACAGCGCGCGCAAGGCAGCGCCTGTCCGGGTATGCCCACCCGGCTGGCGTCCATCGAGCCGCATGCCGACCGGTGGTATGCCGCGAGCGTTGGCCAGGCAAAGCATCAAGCCAATGGGCTGTACATACCACTTACCGCTGCGGGCGACCTGCCCGACCCCAGCGCCTTGCGCGCTTACCTGCTGGATACCCTGGAAAGCACACTGGATTTGCTGGCTAAAACGCCCGACCAAGCCGACGCGCTTTACTTTTTTCGCCTGGCCCTGATGCATGAAGACTTGCGCGGCGAACAACTCGTGGAGCTGGCGCAAACCCACGGTCTGGCCCTGCCACTCGATTTGCCCAACGGTCACCCGCCGCGCGAGCCGTTGGTGCTACCGGCGCAGCGTTGGATGCTGGGCACCGCACCCGACACCAGCGTGTTGGGCCACTTCACCTTTGACCGGGAGAAATGGGCACACGAAGTGTGCGTGCCCGAGTTTGAAATTGACGCCCACCCGGTCACGTGGGCGCAGTTTGTTGAATTCGTGGGCGACGGTGGCTATGACCGCGCTGATCTGTGGCATCCCGAGGGCTGGGCATGGGTCACCCAGCACCAGCGCCGGGCACCCCGCTGTGTGGAGCAAATCGGCGTGGCCCGGTTTGGTGGCAGCGGTGCTGTGGTGCAAACCGTGTTTGGCAAAACCACTCGCATGGCCGGTAATCAGGCGGCATTGCATATCAGTTGGTGGGAGGCCGATGCTTGGTGTCGCTGGGCTGGGCGTCGCTTGCCCAGCGAGGTGGAGTGGGAGCTGGCCGCTCACCAGGCGGCGCGGCGCGGTTTTCAAAGTGGCGTTCAGGGAAGCGGCGTGCACGAGTGGACGGCAGGCAGCTTGCACCGCTTTCCCGGCTTTGCGCCCGACGCCTGGGCCAGTGCCATACCCCGAGAATCACCCAGCGAATCGGGCCAGGTCCGTGTGTTGCGCGGCGCCTCGTTTGCGACTCGCGCGCGCCTGCGCGATGGGAAGTTCCGGGGCTTTGCGCCACGGGGTTTTGACGTGGGGTTTGTCGGCTTTCGCTCCTGTGCGGTGTGAGCATTCGGGATCGGATTTTGATTCATGATGCAGTTGCCAGGACGCTCATCTATTAATAGCTGCTTGAGCAATATCCATAAGGCATAGAGGCCCATATGACATCAAGTTACCAGTTCGTCAAACACCTGGTTTCGCCCGTCGTTCATCAGCCACTACCATGTCAACCATGAACAGCTTTGCCGACAGTGCGCAGGCCGCACTTGTCTTGATCACCACCCTGGACAGCGCGTTGCTGGCCATCGTGGGGCGCAGCCTGGCGGTCAGTGCCAGTGCCTGTGCTTTGGCTTGCGCTCTGGGGCTGGCACTGGGGGCCTGGCTCGGTGTGGCGCAGTTTGTCGGGCGGGGCGTGGTGTTGGCTGTGCTGAACACCCTTCTGGCCTTGCCTTCGGTGGTGGTGGGGCTGGTGGTGTATCTGCTGCTGTCGCGCGCGGGGCCACTGGGCCATCTGGGTTGGTTGTTTTCATTCAAGGCCATGGTGTTGGCCCAAACGCTGCTGGTGCTGCCGGTGGTGGTGGCGCTCACCCGCCAGGTGGTGCAAGACGCCCAACAGCGTCACGGTGAGCAACTGCAAAGTCTGGGTGCGGGCACCGGGTTGCGCAGCCTGCTGCTGGCATGGGACGAGCGGCTGGCGCTGCTCACCGTGGTGGTGGCCTCATTTGGCCGGGCCATCTCGGAGGTGGGCGCAGTGATGGTGGTGGGCGGCAACATGGAAGGTTTCACCCGCGTCATGACCACGTCCATTGCCCTTGAAACCAGCAAAGGCGATCTGCCCTTGGCACTCGCCCTGGGTCTGGTGCTGCTGGCCGTGGTGCTGGTCCTGAACCTGATGCTGGGTATCGCAGGCCGTCTACACGCCGCCACTCGCCGGGTGGCTTGGGCGATGGCCTGAAGCACAACGGCATACGAACGATGTTTCAGCACACTTTGCCCCCCAATGCGCCCGCCGCAACCGTTTACGTGCAACTGCACCGGGCCTATCTCGTCCTGGGCCCGGTGGTGGTGCTGCAGGACCTGTCGCTTCACATTGCGCCGGGCGAGCGGGTAGGCGTGGTGGGGGCCAACGGCAGCGGCAAAAGCAGCCTGCTGCGCCTGCTGCACGGTCTGGTGCCGCCCAGCAGTGGCCGGGTTGTGGCGCAGCCGGGTTTACGCCAGGCGATGCTGTTTCAGCAACCGCACTTGCTGCGCGTCTCAGTGCAAAACAACGTGGCGCTGGGCTTGTGGTTGCGTGGCGTGGCCTGGCGCGCAGCACGGGAGCAGGCGCTGCAAGCCCTGGTGCAGGCCGATCTGGTTGAGCTGGCCAAGCGCCCGGGCTACACCCTGTCTGTTGGCCAGCAGCAGCGGGTAGCGCTCGCCCGCGCGCTCAGCCTGAAGCCCCACCTGCTGCTGTTGGACGAGCCTACCGCCAGCCTGGACCCGCATGTCAAACGCGAGGTGGAAGCCCGTTTGGCCACGCTGGCGGCGTTGTCGGCCATGTCGCACAACCCTCAGAAGTTGAGCCTGGTGTTCGCCAGCCACAACCTGGGCCAGGTCAAGCGCCTGGCCACCCGCGTGCTGTACCTGGAGCAGGGCAAGCTGCTGGCTGATTTGCCGGTGGACTCTTTTTTCGACCGCGAGGTATTGGGGCGTGTCTCGCCGGCAGCGCAGCTATTTTTGCAAGGGGAACTGGTGTGAGCCGTGCGCCTGATGAATTTAAGCGTTTTTGGCTACCAGCCCTTATAAATACTGCTCAAGCAGCTATATTATTCATAGCATTTTTGTTGCCTTCAGCGCATGCACAGACGCCATTCATCACCCTCGCATCCACCACCTCCACCGAACAATCCGGCCTGTTTGGCCACCTGCTGCCGCTGTTTAAACAATCCAGTGGCATTGACGTGAAGGTGGTGGCAGCGGGCACCGGCCAGGCGCTGGATATGGCTCGCCGGGGTGATGCTGATGCATTGCTGGTGCACGACACCGCAGCTGAAGAAAAATTTGTTGCCGACGGATTCAGCATCCGCCGACACAGCGTCATGTACAACGGCTTCATTCTCGTAGGCCCCCAAACCGACCCGGCGGCAGCCAAAGGCAACGACATCGCAGCGGCTTTGAAAAAAATCACCACCAGCAATGCCGCCTTCATCTCGCGTGGCGACAAAAGCGGCACGCACGCCGCCGAGCTGCGCTATTGGGGCCTGGCTGCGGTCACCACCAAAGGCAACGGCTACAAAGAATGCGGCTGCGGCATGGGCTCTGCGCTGAACATTGCCTCCCAAACCAACGCTTACGCGCTTGCTGACCGCGGCACCTGGCTTGCCTTCAAGAACCGGGGCGACCTGGCGGTGCTGGTGCAGGGCGATGCCCGCCTGTTCAATCCCTACGGCGCCCTGGTCGTCAACCCCGCCAAACACGCGCACGTCAAGGCGCTGCAGGCGCAGCGCTTTGTCGATTGGCTGGTGTCACCGGCGGGGCAAAGTGCCATTGCCAGCTACTCGATTGGCGGGGAGCAACTGTTTTTTTCGAATGCGGGGAAGTGAGTTGACGCCCGGATGCAACAAAAAAAGCCCAATCAATCGGGCTTTTTGTGTGGGGCAGGGCGCTTTGCGGCGGGTTTGTCGGGGGCGTCCATGACCGTGATCGTGCCTTTCGGAGGTGGCAACTGTAGCTGTGCTACCTGCGCCACCCGTACGCAGTCTTTGAGGTGTTCTTCACCCAGATAGCGCAGCGCGGTGTAGCCCATCAAGGCGCTCAAGGCCTGGCCGGCAAGGGGTACGTACTTGGTGGCTTGTTTGGCCGTCACGCGCACGCCCACGGTTTTTGCCATGACCACGATGACCTCTTTGGTGATTAACTTGCCAATGAGCACCGAGCCGACCAGAGCAGCGGCTTTTTGCACCTGTTCGCGCTTGTTGGGCGTGAGCTTATCGAGCTGGGCCGGAGACAGGCCAAATTCCTGGTTGATGTCGGGGATGAGTTTGGACAGCAGGGCGGCGTCCACCGCCCAGTCCAGCCCCGGCACGGGCACGGCGCTGGCGGCGGCTGCCACCAGCGCCCGGCGATTGAGCATCTTGCGACTGCGCATGACCGCAGCCAGCAACGCGGGGTTGCCTTCGGCCAGTTGTGCTGCGTTGGGCATAAGTTTTTGCTGGCAGGCTACTCAGCGCTGCCTGATTTTTTGAACACCAGGCTGTAAATCAACAGCAGCACGATGGCGCCGATCACCGAGCCAATGAAGCCTGCCGGTGCACCTGTCCTGTACAGGCCCAGTGCCGCGCCGCCATAGCTGGCCAGAAACGACCCGGCCACGCCGAGCACAGCCGTCATGATCCAGCCCATCTTGTCGTCGCCGGGTTTAACGGCGCGGGCGATAAACCCGGCAATCAGGCCAATGATCAGGGTGCCAAGAATAGAAAACATGTATGCGCCTCAAATAATTTAGTACTCAACTGTACATCGCGGTTTCGATCTGCTCGGACAGCGTCAGCCAGAGCTCTTCGGCGGTGGTCAGATCGTCGGCCACCTGCTTGAGGCGACGGCCGGTGTCGGCAATTTCAGACGATTTAAGCGGTGTGGCCAGCAAGGCCTCCAGTATGCCTTTTTCAGTGTTCAAACCAGCCAGGCGGCTTTCGGCTTCAGCCAGTTCGCGTTGCTGCTTTTGTGGCACCCG
>JAYUXO010000150.1:0-1759 GCA_043753505.1 Comamonadaceae bacterium | reverse complement strand
CGGTCTCGCAGGCCAGGCGGGTGCCGCCGTTTTTGTACACGCCAGTCTGGCCACGCGCAATGCGGGTGCCTTCGGGGAACATGATGATCCAGATGCCTTTGGCCAGCAGTTCGCGGCCCTGGCTGACCACTTTCTTGAAGGCCTGCGAGCGCTGGCTGCGGTCGATATGGATCATGTCCAGGCGGCCGATGGCCCAGCCGAAAAACGGGATGTACAAAATCTCTTTCTTGAACACAAAGGCCAGCGGGCGCGGCATCAAAGTGCCCATCAGCAAGGTTTCGTAAGTCGATTGGTGCTTGACCAAAAGAATAGCGGGTGCGCCGGGCGCAGTGGGCAGGTTTTCCATGCCGGTGACGCGCGCCTGAATGCCCAGAATCACACGCGCCCCGTCAATCGCCCAGCCTTTCCAGCGCGCCGCCATCCAGTACAGCGGCTCGCCGCGCCGCCAGATGGAGGCGACCACCATGATGACGCCCCACGGCATGACGGTGATGAGCATCCACAGGGCGTGAAGAATAGAGCGAATGAGGTTCATGGTGTTTTGGCCCTTTAGCCCTTATGGAATATGCTCAAGCAGCTATCAAATAAATAGCATTCAAGCCACTGATGGCAAGGTCGGCGTTGACGTCAACGTCGGTGCCGCAGCGGCTTTTTTTCCCCGCGCCTCGCGTGCCAGGATGAAGCTGGCAAACGCCGCCAGATCTTCATGCACCGTGGTGCGCGCGGGGAACTCTGGCGGCAGACCCTCGCCCGCCGCCACGCGGTCTTTGTGCGTGGCCCCTTTGCCGGTGAGCACCAGGTGCGGGTCGCAACCCACGGCGGCACCCGCTTGCAGGTCGCGCACGCTATCGCCACAAGTAGGCACGCCTTTTAAATCGACGCCGTAGCGCTCGCTGATCTGCTCAAACAGGCCACTGGCGGGTTTGCGGCAGGTGCAACCGTCGTCTGGCCCGTGCGGGCAGAAAAAAACCGCGTCAATGCGTGCGCCCTGGGCGGCCAGCAACTTGTGCATTTTGGTGTGAATGGCGTTGAGTGCCTCCACATCAAACAGCCCGCGCCCCAACCCCGACTGATTGGAAGCGATGACCACGTGCCAGCCCGCATGGTTGAGCTTGGCAATCGCTTGCAGTGCGCCAGGCAGCGGTTCCCAGTCATCCGCCGACTTGATGTAGTGGTCGCTGTCGCGGTTGATGGTGCCGTCGCGGTCCAGGATGATGAGTTTCATGGGGTGTCCGATTGCGTTGCAGGCGGGGGGAGTGCTGCAGCTTCAGCGGCGCGGCGGTTTGCCCATGCAGCAATGTGGGTCACGGGCTGCGTTGCAGCGTTCAGTTGGGCAATGCGGGCTTGTAGTTTGGCCGGGATCAAACCTGATTTTTCGGGGTTCATCGCGGGGTACAAATCCAGCTCACGCGATCCCACCAACTCCAGTGGCGCATGGGGAAATGGAAACAGAACCGCCTGACTGCCCACCACCACAAACGACTGCTCCTGCGCAATGGCGGCAGCTGCGCGCAGAACATGCTCGACCTCCGAGCGCTTCATGCGGGCTCCCGTGCCTGGCGCAGCAACTGGCAGCGTTTGGCCTGGGTGATGAGCACCGACAGTGGCGACACGTTTCGCAGCACGGTGGCATGCTCGTTCTCCGCGCACACAATTGGGGCGATGGCATCCACCCCCTGTTCAAGCAGTACCTCCCACGCGTTCCCATAGGTATCCACTCGGGTGGGGCCAGCCTGCGCGCAACGCGCCAGCATCGCCG
>JAYUXO010000149.1:0-11168 GCA_043753505.1 Comamonadaceae bacterium | reverse complement strand
CCAGGTCATCGCGTCGTGTACGAAAAACTCGGTGCTGCGTTCGCTGCGATGGGTGCTGGTGCCCGAAAGGCTGGCGTCGGACGCGAAGTTTTGCACCGTGCCAAGTTGGCCTGTGCCCACGTAGTTGTAGGCCTGACCTTCAAAACGGTCGCGCACACGGCTTTGCAACACACCAAAACCCAGGTCATGGCCGGTGCCGCCCACCGCGAATTTGCCGTTGACCTGGAACTTGACAGCGCTCAGGTTGCGCCGCTCGTTGTCGCTGCGAAAGTCATACAGGTCGTAGCTGCCGTCGGCGCAGTAACGGTCCGCCAAATATCGGGCGATAGGTAAATCCCCGCTGGCATCGGTGCAACCAAACGGAAAGGCCACGCGGTCGCTGGATTTGAGCTGCTGCTCTCCCCACTGTGCCTGCCAGCGCCAGTCGGCGTTGATGGCTTGCTCGTAGCGCAGGCTGCCAGTCAGGCCCTGGAGTTGCACAGGTTGCGTCCACGGCTGGTTGTTAAAGTTAGTTCGGCTATCGGGCGCGGGCAAACGATCGCCTAACAGGCTGAACCCGGCCACGCTGGGCTGCGAGCGACGGCTGTACTCGACTTCTGCTTCCAGCAGGGAATCGGTGCTCAAGCGGGCATCCAGAGCCAGCGCAAACAAACTGCGCTGGCCTTTCCCGTTTTGCACAGCGCTGTGTATGCCCTCGCCCGCCACATTCAAGCGATAACCTAGCGCCTTGTCGGCACCCAGCCGCCCGCCCAAGTCCACCTGCGCCAGCAAACCGCCGCGCTGCGTGACCTCCAGGCGCAGGCTGCGCAACTCGTTTTGCGTGGGACGTTTGACCACGTAGTTGATCAAGCCCCCCGGCGCGCTGGTGCCCGCCTGCAGGCCGCTGGTACCTTTGAGCACCTCTACCTGGGACTTGTTGTCCAGAGCAATGAAGGTTTCGGCGCTAATCGGCAGGCCGTCTCGCCGGTAGTTGGCTTTGTTGTCCAACACAAAGCCACGCACAGATACATAGTCCCAATAGCCACCGCTGTTGTAGGCATCGGTGGTCGACGCGTCGAACTTCAGCACGTCGGCCAGGCGACGGGCACCCGCAGCCTGGATTTGCTGTGCGTCGATCACCGTGGCACTGACGGGGGTACGCGCCAGCGGCGCATCGCCCAGACCCAGGCCCTGCGGCTGCGGGCTGCTGCGTTCATTGACGGTGATGGGTTTCAGGCTGGGCTCTTGCGCCACAGCGGGGAAAGCAGGCAAAGCACCAGATGCTATTAAAAATATAGCTGTTTGAGCAGATTCAACAAGGGCTGGTGCCCTTTTTCTCTTAAAACCAATTGCCACAACGTTTCCTTTAACGGGTGGCAGGGGGCAACAAGATCTGACGGTGGCAGCGCCCCGGAGAAAACGGATGGGCACCGCACCAGCAGTTTGGCTTCCCTGCGCGAGGATTACCTCAATCAGGTTCAAAGGGACTTTCTCAGTCGCAGCCCGCTTTTTCAAACGAGCCGCAACACCCCTAGCGAATGCGTCAATCAAGACGCAGGCAAATTGTAGGCTCGCAACGAAAAACTTCTACATAGCCAAATTCATATATCGATCCAAGAAACAAGTTGTTTGAAGTCTGATGCGGGGTGTCTACATTTCGACGCATGCAAGATTTAGCGTTTGTCATCGCGGGCTTTTTGGTCGGCCTGGTGGTTGGCCTTACGGGCGTAGGCGGTGGCTCGTTGATGACACCAATCCTGATTTTTTTCTTTGGCATCAAGCCTTATCTGGCGATTGGCACCGACCTGCTGTTTGCTGCCTTCACCAAGCTGGGCGGCACGGTGGGGCTGATGCGGGCCAAGGTGGTGGACTGGAAGGTGGTCGCCCAACTGTCGGTGGGCAGCATTCCCGCGGCGCTGCTGACCCTGCTGGCGCTCAAGCAGATGGGGCCGGCCACCGCGCAGGTGCAAGCGCTGATGACCATGACACTGGGATTTGCGCTGTTGTTAACGGCTGCGGCCACTTTGTACAAGGCCATTCGCGGCAAAGCCACACCGCGCAGCGTGGCCGCCGACGACCAACAAGCCGCCATCCGCGCCCGCCATTGGAGCTTGCCGATTTTGTTTGGTGCGCTGATCGGTTGCATGGTCACCGTCACATCGGTTGGTGCCGGTGCCATCGGCGTGACGGTGTTGATGCTGCTTTACCCGTTGCTGCCCCTGCAGCGCATCGTGGCCGCCGACATTGCCTACGCCGTGCCGCTCACGCTGGTAGCAGGCTTGGGTCATGCGTCGTTAGGCTCGGTCGACTGGCCGCTGCTGGCCAAATTGCTGGTCGGCTCTCTACCAGGCATCTGGATCGGCAGCCGCTTGATGCAAAAAGCCCCCGAACGGTTTATCCGCTCGCTGCTGTCCGTGCTGCTGGCTTATGCGGGGGTGAAGTTGATTGCGATATGAGTTTTACTGCAAAAGTCAATCACCGCAGAGCCGCAGAGGCGCAGAGAACGCAGAGGAAGCGGGTCAGAGTTGAATGCACTTTTTTTTCATGATTACTCCTTTTTCGTCTTTTTTTCGTCTTCCTCTACGGCCCTCTACGCCTCTGCGGTGAAGGCTGTCCGAATTGAACAACCCATAACCCAAGATGTACCAATACACCGACTTCGACAAAGCCTTTGTGCATAACCGCGCTGCCCAGTACCGTGACCAGCTCACGCGCAACCTGAATGGTCAACTGGGCGATGACGAATTCAAGCCTTTGCGTTTGCAAAATGGCTGGTACATCCAGCGGTACGCGCCCATGCTGCGCGTGGCCGTGCCGTATGGCGAGTTGTCCAGCGCGCAGGTTCGGGCGCTAGCGACCATTGCGCGCGACTACGACCAGCCCAGCCATGCCGTGTTTGAAACGGCTCGCAACACCCAGGCCAGGCTTCCCGGCGCGGGCACGCACCTGGAGGTGGGTTACGGCCACTTCACCACGCGGCAAAACGTGCAGTTCAACTGGATTCCACTGGAAAAGTCGGCTGACGTGATGGACCTGCTGGCCAGCGTCAACATGCACGGTATTCAAACCAGCGGCAATTGCATTCGCAACATCACCAGCGACGAGCGGGCGGGCATTGCGGTCGACGAGATCGCCGACCCGCGCCCTCTGTGCGAAATCATTCGCCAATGGAGCACGCTGCACCCCGAGTTCGCGTTTTTGCCGCGCAAGTTCAAGATTGCCGTCACAGGGGCCAGGGAAGACCGCGCAGCCACCGCGTGGCACGACGTGGGACTGCATTTGATGCGTGACGAAGCGGGTGACGCTGCGCAAGGTGTCGCTGCTGGTAGTTTGGGTTTTAAAGTCCTGGTGGGCGGCGGCATGGGCCGCACGCCGGTGATTGCCACCACGATCCGCGAATTTTTGCCTTGGGCGGAAATCCTGAACTATCTGGAAGCCGTGGTGCGCGTGTACAACCGCTGGGGGCGGCGGGACAACATTTACAAGGCGCGCATCAAGATTTTGGTGAAGGCCGAAGGCCAGCGGTACATCGACGAAGTAGAAGCCGAGTACCAGAACATTGTGACGCAAGACGGCGCACCACACACGATTTCGCAAGCCGAACTGGACCGTGTGACGGCCTCATTTGTACCCCCGAATCTCAGTTGCGACCGCAAGTCAGCAGACGAAAAAATCGCCCACATCTTGTGTGCAGCAACTGAAGATAACACCGAGTTCGCCCGCTGGTTGCAGCAAAACGTCGCTCCGCACAAAAACCCCGATTTGCGCGCCGTGACGCTTTCCTTCAAGCGCCTGGGCCAGGCGCCTGGCGATGCCACGGCTGCGCAACTAGAAACTGCTGCCGACCTGGCCGACCAGTTTTCAGCTGGCGAGCTGCGCGTGACGCACGACCAGAACCTGCTCTTGCCCTGGGTACGCTGCGACGCGCTGCCCGAGCTCTGGCGCGCCGCCCGAAAGGCAGGTTTTGCCAAACCCAACATTCGCCTGCTGACCGACATGATTGCTTGCCCCGGCGGTGACTTTTGCGCCCTGGCCAATGCCCGCAGCCTGCCGATTGCGCAAGCCATAACCGAGCGCTTTGAAGACCTGGACGAGCTGCACGACCTGGGCGAAATCGACCTGCACATCAGCGGCTGCATCAACTCCTGCGGCCACCACCACAGTGGACACATCGGCATTCTGGGCGTGGACAAAGACGGCCAGGAGTGGTACCAGTTAACGTTGGGCGGTTCGGATGGCTCGGCCCTGTCGGGCGCACCGCTGGCCGGCAAAGCGGTGGGCCCGTCATTCACGGCGGCAGAAGTCATGCAGGCGATTGAAGCGGTGCTGGACACCTACCGTGCTCATCGCATAGGCACCGCCGACGGCAAGTTTGAAACTTTCATTACCGCCCTGCGTCGGCTGGGTGCCGAGCCTTTCAAACTGTCTGCCAACAGCGTGAGACTGAGCGAGCGTGTGAAGCACGAAGCCTCCACACAATTTGCCGAGGTGGCGTAAATGCGCACTATTAAATTGATAGCTGCTTCAGCAGTATCCACAAGGGCGGAAGGCCAAAAAGCCTTAAAAATGGCTAACGACGTTGAGGTGACCGGCCAGTCGCTGGATGGGGTGGACACCATCGAACTGCACTTCCCCAAATTCACAGATGGCCGCGCCTACAGCCAGGCCACCGCCCTGCGCCGCCGTAAAGGCTTTACGGGCGACATCTGTGCCACGGGTGATGTGTTGGTAGACCAGCTCGTGCAGATGCAGCGCTGTGGTTTTTCAAGCGCTGTGTTGCGGGGGGATCAGAGCCTGGACATTGCCAAGGCGCAGCTTGCGCAGTACTGCGGGTTCTACCAGGGCAACCCTGGGCGCAATACCTAAATACACAATTCCTTCACCGCAGAGCGCTGCGGTGAAGGAATTTTTGACCCTGAACCCAGCACACATGACCTCCGCCATCACCCTGCACGCCCGCCCCAGCCCCACCTTTGCCGCCAAGCTGCTCGAGGCTGAAACCGTGCTCGCGCAATCCGCCACACAACTGGCCCCGTTGACTCAAGCCAGCAGTCTGGGTGCAGAAGACGTGGTCATCACGCACCTCATCAACCGCCTGGGCTTGTACATCCCCGTGTTTGTGCTGGATACCGGCATGCTGCACGCTGAAACCCTTGCGCTGCTGGCGCAAACCAAAGCGCAATCCAAGGTGCCCGTGACGGTCTATGAGCCCGTGCAC
Organism: Comamonadaceae bacterium; assembly: GCA_043753505.1. GTDB lineage: Bacteria > Pseudomonadota > Gammaproteobacteria > Burkholderiales > Burkholderiaceae_C > JAAFIW01. The sequence continues at coordinate 5,971 of JAYUXO010000149.1, read as the reverse complement.
ACTGCGGTGGTGGAGTTTGTAAAGCGTGAAGGCAACGAGCCCATGTACAAAAGCGTGGAACTGCGCAAAGCCTGCTGCCACATCCGCAAGGTGCTGCCACTGGAGCGGGCGTTGTTGGGCCAGCGGGCCTGGGTCACAGGTCTGCGCCGCGAGCAGTCAACCGCGCGGGGCGAGGTGCCGCTGGTCGATACCTCAGAAGCCCGTGCCAAAGTAAACCCTCTGGCCAACTGGACGTGGGGCGACGTGTGGCACTACATCCAGCTGCACCAAGTGCCCTACAACCCGCTGCACGACCAGTTTTTCCCCAGCATCGGCTGCGCACCCTGCACCCGGGCCATCAGCCTGGGCGAAGACTTCCGTTCGGGACGGTGGTGGTGGGAAAGCAGCGACCTCAAAGAGTGCGGTTTGCACAGCACACCGCATGCGAGCGACAGCTCGCAAGTCGCTGCTTCAGCGCAGGCTCATTTCGCCGAAGGCGAAGTGAAGGTCTCGCCAGAGACCGTCCGTAACTAAAGTGAAAATGCAAAAGGAATGTGAGCTTCACGTCAAACCTGAGGGAGCCACCGCATGAACGCCCGAATCAACACCGAATTGCACTCACCCATGCAGCATCAACTGAACAATCCCCCACTCAGTAACTCGCATTTGGACGCGCTGGAAGAAGAAACCATCTTCATCCTGCGCGAAGTTGCCGCTGCCTTCGAGCGGCCTACCTTGCTGTTCTCCGGGGGAAAAGACTCGTTGGTGCTGCTGAAATGCGCTGAAAAGGCTTTTGGTTTGGGTCGCATTCCCTACCCCCTCTTGATGATCGACACCGGCCACAACTTCCCCGAAGTGACCGATTTCCGCGACGCACGCGCCGCCGAGTTGAAAGCCGAACTCATTGTGCGAAACGTCGAAGACTCCATGGCCCGCGGCACCGTGCGCCTGGCCCGGCCCGACGAGAGTCGCAACGTGCACCAGTCGGTCACCTTGCTGGAAGCCATCGAAGAATTCCGCTTCGACGCGCTGATTGGCGGTGCCCGCCGCGACGAAGAAAAAGCCCGCGCCAAAGAGCGCATTTTTTCGCACCGCGACAGCTTCGGCCAATGGCAACCCAAAGACCAGCGCCCCGAACTCTGGACCCTGTTCAATACCCGCCTGCAGCCCGGCGAGCACTTTCGCGTGTTTCCCATTTCCAACTGGACCGAGCTGGACGTGTGGCAATACATCGCCCGGGAGAACATTGCCTTACCGTCTATCTACTACGCCCACACCCGAGAAGTGGTCGAGCGCAAAGGCCTGCTGGTGCCAGTGACCCACCTGACCCCGCCCCGCGACGGCGAGACCGTGGTAGCCCGTACCGTGCGCTTTCGCACTGTGGGCGACATCACCTGCACCTGCCCCGTGGAAAGCGTGGCTGCCAATGCTGAGGACGTGGTGCTGGAGACGCTGACCGTGGACGTGAGCGAACGCGGGGCGACGCGGATGGACGACAAGACTTCTGAGGCTTCGATGGAAAAGCGCAAGAAGGACGGGTATTTTTAGATACAGACATCCTTCACCGGCAGGGGCGCAGAGAACGCAGAGGCAGAAATGAAGCCATCAGATCATTTTGTCTTCCCCTGACCCGTTTTCTCTGCGTCCTGTGCGCCTGTGCGGTGAATGCCCCCGCTTTCAAAGACCTATGAACACTACAAATTTAATAGCTGCTCCAGCAACATCCACAAGGGCTACAGCCCAAAATGCCCTCAAATTCATCACCTGCGGCAGCGTAGACGATGGCAAAAGCACCCTGATTGGCCGTTTGCTGGTGGACAGCAAGGCGGTGCTGCAAGACCAGCTGGCCGGTGTGCAGCGGGGTGGCGAGACCGACTTGGCGTTGCTGACCGATGGCCTGATCGCCGAGCGAGAGCAGGGCATCACCATTGATGTGGCCTGGCGCTACTTCGCCACCGCCAGCCGCAAATTCATCATTGGCGACGCGCCGGGCCACGAGCAGTACACCCGCAACATGGTCACCGCTGCATCGGGTGCCGATGCCGCGGTGGTGTTGGTAGACGCCACCAAGCTGGACTGGCGCAACCCGGCTCTCGCCCTGCTGCCGCAGACCCGCCGCCACACCTTGTTGGTGAATTTGCTGCGCGTGCCCAGCATCGTGTTTGCAGTGAACAAGCTTGATGCAGTCGAAGACCCCGCGCTGGCGTTCGCCCACATCGGCGCGGCGCTGGCAGCGTTTGCACAGGGTGCGGGTGTGACGGTGGCAGCAACGGTTCCAATTTCGGCCCTGAAAGGCTGGAACGTGGTCGACACGGCTGTTAACTCGCTCTCCCTCCGGGAGAGAACAGGGGTGAGGGCAGGAGCGCCAACCCCTTCGAAAAACAACGAAGCCTGGTGCCACTACACCGGCCCCAGCCTGCTACAACTCCTGGAGCACCTCCCCTCCACCCCAGCCGAGACCAACCAACCCTTCGCCTTCCCCGTGCAATGGGTAGAGAAGTTCTCCTCCTCGTCGGACACCACCCAGGGCCGCCGCATCTTCTGGGGCCGCGTCGCCACAGGCCAACTCCAGCCCGGCCAAACCGTCACCGTCCTGCCCAGCGGCAAAGCCGCCGTCGTTGCCCAGGTGCTTGATCACGCCCGCCAGCCCAAAGCCATTGCCGCAGGCAACAGCGCCGGCATCATCCTGGACCGCGAGCTGGACATTTCCCGTGGCGACTGGCTGCTGGCTGAAAACAGCTTCGCCCCCAGCCGCGAGCTGAACGCCACAGTGGCCTGGATGGATGACCAACCCCTGGTCGCGGGCCGCACCTACTGGGCGCTGCACGGCCACCGCTGGGTCAAAGCCAAGGTGAAAAAGGTGGTGCACAGCCTGGACATCAACACGCTGCAAGAGCACGACGCCAACGAACTACCCGCCAACGCCATCGGCCATGTGCAGCTCACCCTGCAGGAGCCTCTGGCCACCCTGCCCTACGCCCAGTCGCGTGTGCTTGGCGCGCTGGTGCTGGTCGACACCGCCAGCCATAAGACCTCAGGCGCCGTACTTATCACCGACGCGACCTAAAATCCACCCACTCCCGCCAAGCCCTAGCCATCACACCATGACCCACGTCGTTACCGAAGCCTGTATCAAATGCAAATACACCGATTGTGTGGACGTGTGCCCCGTGGACTGCTTCCGCGAAGGCCCCAACATGCTGGTGATCGACCCCGACGAATGCATTGACTGCGCCGTCTGCATCCCCGAATGCCCCGTCAACGCCATCTATGCCGAAGAAGACGTGCCCGCCGACCAGATGAACTTCATCAAACTGAACGTGGAACTGTCTACCCAGGCCGGCTGGAAAAGCATTACCAAACGCCACGCTGCACCAACGGACGCGGATGAGTGGAAAGACAAGACGGGGAAGTTGGCGTTGCTGGAGCGGTGAAATCGGACTTCCTTCACCGCAGAGAGCGCAGCAGGCCGCAGAGTGGGAATGGATTGATGAAAAAAGCTTTATTTTTCCTCTGCCTCGCCTTCTCTGCGCCTGTGCGCCTCTGCGGTGAATGACTTCATTCCCATGACCATCGAAAAGGATCCAATCAACATACAAGCCCTCATCGTCGGCGCAGGCCCGGTGGGGTTGTTTCAGGTCTTCCAGCTGGGCTTGCTGGAAATCAAAGTCCATGTGGTTGACGCACTGCCCCACCCCGGAGGCCAGTGCGTGCAGCTGTACCCTGATAAGCCGATCTACGACATCCCGGCCCTGCACGCCACCACCGGGCGAGACTTGACGGACTTGCTGCTCAAGCAAATCGCGCCGTTTGCGCCACCGCTTCACCTGGGCCAGGAAGTCACCACCGTGCAGCACCGCGCCGATGGCCAGTTTGACGTGGCCACCTCCATCGGCACCCAGTTCATTACCCAAACGATTTTTATTGCCGCCGGCGTGGGTGCGTTTGCGCCGCGCAAGCTCAAGCTGGACGGCATTGACGCGTTTGAGGGCAGCCAGGTGCATTTCGACGCCACGCACGCCGATGAGTGGGCGGGGCAGCGGGTGGTGGTGCTGGGCGGTGACGATGCGGCGCTGGAGGCTGCGCTGCAATTGGTCGAGACCGCCCAGGTCACCCTGGTGCACCGCCGCGCCGCCTTCGATGCCGCCGAGCCCACACAAGCCGCCGTGCAAACCAGCATTGCGGCAGGCCGCTTGCAGTTCGTCGTAGGGCAGGTCACGGGTTTTAGCTCTGCAGACTCCCGACCCGCTTCAAGCTCCCTCCCCTTTCGGGGAAGCCAATCAAACCCCCTTCCCTTGCGGGGGAGGGCGGGGGTGGGGGTACGCGCATTACGAAACCTCGAAAACCTGCACATCACCACCCCCGAAAACGAAACCATCCCAATCCCCGTAGACCACCTGGTGGTCTGCCTGGGCCTCAGCCCCAAGCTCGGGCCGCTATCCACCTGGGGCCTGGACATGCAGCGCAAGCAGCTACAGGTCAGTCCCGAAACCTTTGCCACCAGCACCCCCGGCATCTTTGCGGTCGGTGACATCAACACCTACCCCGGCAAAAAGAAACTCATCCTTTGTGGCTTCCACGAAGCCACCCTGGCCGCGCACGCGGCGGCGGCGTTGATTTACCCGGAGCAGAAAATGCCATTGCAGTACACGACGACCAGTGCAAGGCTGCATCAGTTGTTGGGTGTTTCGCCTGCGGCATAAAGTCAAACCGCGTTATTTCCCCCACGCTGTATGTCTCCCACCCTGTACGAACCCACCGACGAGGAAGTCCGCTCCGGCGCTTTGGGCCTGCAGCTTCGCCAGTTCAATTACACCCACATCGGCGAGTACCCGCAGCAGCACAACATCCGCTTCAACGCCAAAGACGAACAGGCCGCAGAGCCGCTGGTCGGTGGCATCCGTGCCTTTGTGTTCATGGGGTGGTTGGACGTAGAGGTTTTGTGGGTGGCGCAGCCTGCGCGCGGTGCGGGTCTGGGCTCCCGGCTGCTCAAGCAAACCGAAAATCGCGCCCAGGCGCTGGGTGCCAGCAACGCCCGGCTGACGACCTTTGACTGGCAAGCCGAAGTTTTTTATGCCCGACACGGCTATACCGTGTTTGCGCGCATGGACAACTATTTCAGGGGGCGTGATTTGCTGATGATGAAAAAAGCACTTTGATTCAACAGGACGATGTGAAAGCCCGCCTTGCTCTGGCCCGAACAATCCCCATCCCACCATGAACACCCTCCAATCCCTCTTCGCCTTCAAATCCTGGTCCAACAACGAGCTGTTCAACCTGCTCTCAACAGTCGATACACCGCAGCATGCCGATGCCATTCACACCGCCACCCGCACGCTGAACCACATCTACGTGGTCGATTGCATTTTTCAAGCGCACCTGCAGGGCGCGCCACATCACCACACAGCAACCAACACCGACACCACGCCAGGCTTGGGTGAGCTGCAGTTTGCGGTGACGCAAACCGATGCCTGGTTTGAAGGCTATGCGGCCACGATTTCGGCCGAGCAGCTGCGCGAAGTGCTGTCGTTTCGCTTCACAGATGGTGATGCGGGCAGCATGAGCCGCGAAGAGATGATGTTGCATGTGGTCACGCACGGTGGGTACCACCGGGGCAACGTGGGCCAGGTGCTGAAGTCCCTGTCTATCGCGCCGCCCCGTGAGCTGTACACCCGTTTTCTGCATCTGAGCGAACCTGCGCGCAGACAGGCTTAGTGTGGCCTTGCAGCACCGCCGCATGGGCTCGGTAGACGCATGTGCACTGCACAGATGTCTGGTGGCGGACGGCAGAGTGGATTTATTGCCTGTTTAAGTTGTTTCAGTGTCATTTCGGCCTCTCGCCCTTTTAAATACTGCTCAAGCAGCTATCAAAAACATAGCAACATAGTGATGCGAGTCCGCCGGGGATGAGGGCTTGGCTTTGCGGGTGGTGATTCGTTTTTGAGCTTGGTGAGGTCGGGGGTCGGCCGACAGCGACTTACTTTCTTTTGCT
>JAYUXO010000148.1:0-1763 GCA_043753505.1 Comamonadaceae bacterium | reverse complement strand
TGCCAGCCGAAATCAGCGCTCTGGCCAAGCCCGGCAGCGCAACGGAAACGGATTCACCGACAGGTGTTTCAACAACGGCCATGGAGATATTCAGAATTGGAGTATTGCGAATGTACTACGGTAGTTTGACAACCGAAATCCGGCACGCTGAGTGGTGTGATCACGGCGAAGCGGAAGTACGTTTCTTAAAAGTGGCGGTCCGTGTCACTTCGTGCCCCGAAAGCCCATCACGATGGTCTGCCCTTCGGGCCCCGCACGCTTTTCCCAGTCGCTCAGCATGATGGTGCCTACTTGTTTCATGTCGGCGCTGAGTTTGGCAGGGGGCGGCATGATCTTCATGCCTTTTTCTGCGAGCGCCTTTTTGTACCAGTCGTTTTTCTCCTGACTCACTTTCCAGCCACGCACTTCAGCGTCAACGGCGGCCTTGGTCACCGCTGCCTGGGTGGCGGCGTCAAGTGCATCAAAGGCTTTTTTGTTGACGATCACGGCGTTTTTGGGCAACCAGGCCTGGGTGTCGTACCAGTATTTCACGTGTTCATAAGTTTTCGTGTCGTAGCCCGTTGAGCCGGAGCTCATGTAGGCTTGCACCACGCCGGTGGCCAATGCCTGACTCAGTTCAGCAGCTTGTATGGTGACGGGTTGGGCACCGATCAGCTCTGCGATTTTTCCAGTTGCCGGGGAGTAGGCCCGCCACTTGATACCGCGCATATCCGCCACCGAGCCGATTTCTTTGTTCACGTAGATGCCCTGTGGTGGCCAGGGCACGGAGAACAGCAGCTTCATGCCCTGGTTGCCAAGGTATTTGTCCAGCGCGCCTTTCTGCACGTCGTATAGTTTTTTGCTTTCGGCATAGCTGGTAGCAAGAAAAGGCAGACCGTCCAGCCCGAAGAGAGCGTTTTCGTTGTCGAAATTGGCCAGCAAAATCTCTCCAATTTGTGCTTGGCCACCTTGTACGGCCCGCTTGATTTCTGGCGCCTTGAACAGCGAGGCGTTCGCGTGCACCTGAATTTTCAATTTGCCGCTCGTTGCTTTATCGACATCACCGGCAAACTGCACCAGGTTTTCCGTGTGAAAGTTGGTGGCAGGGTAGGCTGCTGGTAAGTCCCATTTGGTCTGGGCCGTCACGAGTTGACTGAAGCCGACAGCCGCGAGCGAAAAAGCAAACTGGGGTGACATGAAAAACTCCAAAAAAATCGACAAAACACTGAGATGACAAACAGGACAAGCGTAGTTGCAAATCGCGTGCCTTCCGCTTCGGTTTTACCCCCGGCTGTCACATCGGGCAAGCCTGGTTTTTTGGGCATCGTGATGCTTGACACGCAGTTTCCGCGGCCCATCGGGGACATTGGCAACCCGTTGAGTTGGCCTGTGCCTGTGCATCAACGCGTGCTGCGCGGGGTTTGGCCGGACAAGGTTGTGGCCAGTGCAGCCGGTCTTCGCCAAAACCGGGTGTTACCAGGCTTCGTTGCAATCGTGCGGCAGTTAGAGCGGGACGGGGCCCGGGCGATCACCACGAGTTGCGGTTTGTTGGTGCTGCTGCAGCGTGAGCTCCAGGCGGCCGTGAAGGTGCCGGTGGTCACCAGCAGTTTGTTGCAACTGCCCACGCTGCTCGAGCGAGACCAGCAAGTTGGCGTGCTGACTATCAGCAGCAAGCACCTTGGTGCGGAACATCTGCGAACAGCGGGCGTGCCCCGTGATCGTTTGCGTGATGTCCTGGTGCAAGGCGTTGACGCGGCGAGCGAATTTGCAACTGCCATTTTGGG
>JAYUXO010000147.1:0-11205 GCA_043753505.1 Comamonadaceae bacterium | reverse complement strand
CTGACGGCATCGCCACCGCGCTGAATGTGCTGGACGCCCGCAGCCGCCGCATCGTGGAAGAGCGCTGGCTCAAGGTAAACGACAACGGCTCGGGCGGTCTGACCCTGCACGACCTGGCCGCTGAATACAAGGTGAGCGCCGAGCGCATTCGCCAGATCGAAGTGGCGGCCATGAAGAAGATGAAAACGGCGCTGGCAGCTTACGCTTGAGGCCCAGCGCCGCAAAGGTGCAACGTAACAAAAAAGGCTGCACACGTGCAGCCTTTTTTTGTTTGTTTCAACGCGGTCTGGTTGATCTCGTCGTCTCGTTATTGCGCCGTCAATTCAATCCGGCGATTTTTAGCGCGGCCTTCATCGGTGCTGTTATCAGCCACCGGCTTGTCAGAGCCAAAACCTTTCGCCGTGAGCAGTGAACGCTTGGCTCCGTTTTGCACCAGCAGGTTGACCACGGCCAGCGCACGGGCTTGGCTGAGGCTGGCGTTGGTGGATGCGCTGCCCCGGTCGTCTGTGTAACCGGCAACCTGTGTGGGGCCGGCGATGCATCGCGCGGACTGACGCAACAAGACTTGATTTTGTGTGTTGACGCGGGCACTGCCGGGGGCAAAAGTCACTTGAAGCGCCATGAACCTGGCGCAATTGGCAGCGTCAATCGCGGCACCCTGCATAGCTGCAGCAGCACCTTGGGCTGCCGCGACGGCACCGCCGGCTACCGGTGGTGGCGTGGGGGCTGTGGCCACGGCGGCTGGCACAGAGACAGAGGCAGCCGTTGCTTTGGCATCAGGAGCGGGTGTCGCTGCGCTTTGCGTAGTTGCGGGTGCGGACGCAGGTGCCGCGGTGGCAGGTGCTGCGGCTATCACAGCGGCAGGTGGTGCTGCGGCCATCGCGGATGCGGCTGTGGCGGGTGCTGCAAGAGCTGCAACCGTCAAACGGTTTTCCACGGGCACCATCGGCAGTGCATCAGCCAGCGAGGTGACGCGCCTTGATTTGTCGGCATCGTCAATTGCGGTGCCATTGAGGGTGATACCGCCTAGCCGACCCAGGCCTTTGACCACTTTGAGCTGGTCGACCACGTTGCCCGCGCCATACGTGGTGGCCGCCGCAGACAGTAATTTTTGCTTGTCGGTATCAGTGCCCACCTCGCCAGTGAGTGTGATGCGCTGGCCGTCCCACGCCAGGTTGGCTGAGCCCTGTGATGCCGCTGCGGCAGTGGCAGCTTGCGTGGCGTCCTTGTCGGCTGCCGGGCTGCAGCCTGTGAGCCCCAAAAGCGGGAGCATGGATGCGCCCATCCAGCGCCACAGCGGCAATGAAGCAAATGAAAAAGAACGAGCCATGAAAGGTTCTCCTGTGAAGTTCGAGACGGAGGTAGAACGCTGTTACCCGGTCCGCTATCCGCCATAAGTATTAAAAACCGTGGAGCTTACTTCGCATGGACGACGCTGTCACCCACTGAACAGGTCTGGGGTCCAACAGACTATTTTCACCAAGCAACCGCTTGCTAAAAATAAAACGCTTTGCTAAGGTGTGTGGCCATGCCGATACAAACCACCTTGCCTGCCACCACGCCACGCCGACCACGGGGTCGGCCACGCAAGACCATGGCCGATCAGGACGCCGGCAACCGCCGCCGGCAGTTGGTCACGGGTGCCGCCAAGTTGTTTCGCCGCCAGGGCTTTGACGCGACCAGCACGCGCGACATCGCAGCGGCGGTGGGCATGCAAAGTGGCTCGCCGTTCTATCATTTCAAAAGCAAAGGTGCGCTGTTGTTTGCGGTGATGGAAGAGGGCATGCAAGGGGCCATCTTGAGGCAGGCGAAGGTCATTGAGAAGCATCAATTGCTACAAAAAAGAGAGCTGCTTGAGCAATATCCGCAAGGGTTTATGGCTGTTTTAATTAAAAATCACTTCGAAATTCTGCTCGGACCCGGTAGCGATTTCATTCCGGTGATGCTGTACGAGTGGCGCAGCATCAACCCGCACCAGCGTGCCTTGATTGCCGGTCTTCAAGCCCGGTACGAAGCGGCCTGGATTCCGGTGCTGCAGGCGCTGTTTGATGCGGGCCAGCTCACAGCTGATGTGAAGCTGGCGCGGCTCTTGATCTTTGGCGCGTTGAACTGGTCGGCTCAGTGGTTTGACCGGCGAAAAGAAGCATCCATTGATGACCTGACGGCAGCGGCAATGGCTTTGTTCATTCGAGAGGCGGCATGAACTACCAGTCTGTTTTCAAGCCAGGCCTGTTTGCCGGAAAAGTGGTGGTGGTCACCGGCGGTGGCTCGGGCATCGGCCGCTGCACCGCGCACGAGCTGGCAGCGCTGGGCGCACACGTGGTGCTGATGGGCCGCAAGCTGGAAAAACTGCAAACCGTTGCCGAAGAAATCGGGGCCGACGGCAATACACACGTGAGCTTTCATGCTTGCGACATTCGCCAGGAAGAGGCCGTCAAGTCCACGGTGGCGGCCATCGTGGCCACCCACGGATGCATCGATGCGCTGGTCAACAACGCGGGCGGCCAATACATCACGCCGCTGGAGCAGATCAGCGCCAAAGGCTGGCAGGCGGTGATCGACACCAATTTGACGGGGGGTTTTTTGATGGCCCGTGAGTGCTACTTGCAAAGCATGCAGGCCCACGGCGGCGCGGTGGTCAACATCGTGGCCGACATGTGGGGTTCCATGCCGGGCATGGGCCACAGCGGTGCGGCGCGCGCGGGCATGGTCAGTTTCACCGAAACGGCGGCACTCGAATGGGCCAAAAGCGGCGTGCGGGTCAACGCCGTGGCACCGGGCTACATCGCCTCCAGCGGCATGGACCACTACCCGGCGGAGGCAGGGCCGATGCTGCGCGAGATGGCGCAGACCGTGCCAGCCGGGCGGTTTGGCAACGAGGCGGAAACCTCCGCCGCAATTGTGTTTTTGCTCAGCCCGGCGGCCAGCTTCATTAGCGGCAGCGTGTTACGGGTGGATGGCGCGCGGCCTCAGGTGCGGCTCGGGTGGGGCGATGTGTCTGCGTCTGCGGACGTGCAGCAGCGGGGGGCGGTGCAGGCGTTTGGGGGGTTTCATCGGTATCAGGTGCCCAAAGTGTTTGCGGGGGGTGCCCCATGAATGAGACAGGTATGAGCACAGAGACTTTTTCTAACACCCTGCAATTGATAGCTCTCAACGTGATGCCGACTTACCCATCCACCCACAACCCCGCCAGCCCGCAGTCGCTGGCCCGGCGCGACGCCATGTTGGCACGCATTGCCCAACTGCGCGCCCTCGAAGCCCGCGCCACCCAGGCCAGCGAAAAGTCAAAACCCACGTTTGACAAGCGCGGCCAGTTGCTGCCGCGCCAGCGCATTGCGTTGTTGCTCGATCCCGGCACCAACTACCTGCCGCTGTGTCCTTTGGCCGGTTTTTTACAAGACACAAAAGACCTCGAAAAATCCACCCCCGGCGGCGGAATGGTGGCGGGCATTGGCTTCATTGAGGGCGTGCGCTGCATGGTGGTGGCCAGTGATTCGGGCATTGAGGCTGGTGCCATCCAGCCCATGGGTCTGGAAAAAATCTTGCGGGTGCAAGACATTGCCTTGCAAAACAAGCTGCCCTTCATCCACCTGGTGGAAAGCGCTGGGGCAAATTTGATGAAGTACCGGGTGGAAGGTTTCGTACACGGCGGCGCGCTGTTTCGCAACCTTGCGCGGCACTCGGCGGCGGGCCTGCCCGTCATCACTGTGCAGCATGGCTCGGGCACGGCCGGTGGGGCTTACATGCCGGGCTTGAGCGACGTGGTCATCATGGTGCGCAAGCGCTCGCGGGCCTTTCTGGCCGGGCCGCCGTTGCTGCGGGCCGCCACCGGCGAAGTGGCCACGGAGGAGGAGTTGGGGGGGGCGGAGATGCACACCGCCGTGTCGGGCTTGGGCGAGTACCTGGCCGAAAATGACCGGCACGCGCTTTACATGGCAAAACAGGTTCTCGCCCCTATAAAAGCTGCTCAAGCAGCTATCATAAACATAGCATTCAAACCACCCCGCTTCGACGCAGACGAACTGCTGACCCTCATGCCCGCCCATCACCGCGAGCCGGTGGACATGCGCGAGGTCATCATCCGCATTGCCGACGATTCGCAATTGCTGGAATTCAAAACCTTGTACGGCAGCGCAACTGTCTGCGCCCAAGCCCGCATTGAAGGCCACGCGGTCGGCATCATCACCAACAACGGCCCGATCGATGTGGCCGGTGCCAACAAAGCCACCCACTTCATTCAATGGATGTGCCAGCTCGGTCACCCGCTGGTCTACCTGCAAAACACCACCGGCTACATGGTGGGCAAAGACGCCGAGCAGGCCGGCATGATCAAGCACGGCAGCAAGATGATTCAGGCCGTGAGCAACTGCACCGTGCCGCAAATCACCCTGCAGTGCGGCGCCAGTTTTGGCGCAGGCAACTACGGCATGTGTGGCCGGGGTTACGCACCGCGCTTCCTGTTCAGCTGGCCCAGCGCCACAACGGCTGTGATGGGCGGCGAGCAAGCCGCGCGCACCATGCAGATCGTGACCGACGCCGCCCTGGCCCGCAAAGACATCACACCCGACCCAGTGCAGTCACAAGCCCAATTCGACAGGATCGTGGGCCTGTTTGAGGCGCAGGCTGACGCGTTTTATACCAGTGGCCTGCTGCTGGACGACGGCGTGATCGACCCCCGAGACACCCGGGCGGTGCTGGCGTTTTGCCTGGACACCTGTGCCGAGGCCGAGGCCAAGGTGCTGCGGCCCATGCAGTTCGGGGTGGCTCGGATGTGACTACCGGACTTCCTTCACCGCAGAGGCGCAGAGGGCCGCAGAGGTGAATGCAAGCAGAAACATCCAAAAAATCTCTTTGTCTTACTCTGCACCGCTTTCTCTGCGTCCTCTGCGTCTCTGCGGTGAATGACTTCTTGCCCCCGACCCCAAGCCAACCAGGAGACGAACCATGCACTACACCCACGAACACCTTGAAATTCAGAAAACCCTCAAGCGCTACATTGATGAGCACATCAACCCGCACGTTGACGAATGGGAAGCCGCTGAAATTTTCCCGGCGCATGAGGTTTTCAAGGGCCTTGGCAGGCTGGGCCTGCTCGGCCTGACGAAGCCGGAGGCTTACGGCGGTGCGGGGTTGGACTACAGCTACGCGGTGGCCATGGCAGAAACCCTGGGCCACATTCATTGCGGCGCGGTGCCCATGGCCATTGGCGTGCACACCGATATGTGCACGCCTGCCCTTTCGCGTTTCGGCAGCGACGAAATCAAGGCCCTGTTCCTGGCCCCGGCCATTGCGGGCGACGTAGTGGGCTGCGTGGGCGTGAGTGAACCCGCAGCAGGCAGCGATGTGGCGGGCATCAAAAGCTACGCCCGCAAAGAGGGCGACGACTACCTGATCACCGGGCAAAAAATGTGGATCACCAACAGCCTGCAGGCCGACTGGATGTGCATGCTGGTCAACACGGGTGAAGGGCCCGTGCACAAGAACAAGTCGCTGGTGATGGTGCCCATGCGCGAAACGCCGAACGGCAAGCTGACGAAGGGCATCGAGGTCGCCAAAAAGATCAAAAAGATCGGCATGAACGCCAGCGACACCGGCCTGATTTACTTTGACGAGGTGCGCGTACCCCAGCGCTACTGCATCGGCCAGGAAGGCCAGGGATTCATCTACCAGATGCAGCAGTTTCAGGAGGAGCGTTTGTGGGCTGCGGCCAGCTGTTTGCAGTCACTTTCCAACTGCATTGAATGGACGATTGAGTGGGCGCAGGAGCGCAAGCTGTTTGGCGGCGCTTTGGCTGACCAGCAGTGGGTGCAGTTCAAGCTGGCCGAGATGCAAACCGAGGTGGAGTGCCTGCGCGCGCTCACTTACCGCGCCTGCGATTTGTATGTTGCGGGCCAGGATGTGCTGGAACTCGCCAGCATGGCCAAACTCAAGGCCGGCCGTCTGAACCGCATGGTGCCTGATGGCTGTCTGCAGTTTTGGGGCGGCATGGGCTACACCTGGGAAAACAAGGTCTCGCGCATGTTCCGCGACGGACGCCTGGCCTCGATAGGCGGAGGCGCTGACGAGGTGATGCTGGGGATATTGGCCAAGACGATGGGGATTGCGAAAAGGCCAGCGCGTTGACTGTTTTTTTGAACGCAACGCCTTTGAAGCAACAGCTTTTCTAACCATTCACAGATGAAAAAACTCCTGATTGCCAACCGCAGCGAAATCGCCCGCCGCATCATCCGCACCGCCCACGCCATGGGCATCGACACGGTGGCGGTGTACTCCGACGCCGACGCGCAAGCCCTGCATGTACGGGAGGCCACGCAAACTGTGGCGCTGCATGGCAACGCCAGTGCCGACACGTATTTGCGCATCGACAAACTGCTGGCAGCTGCACGGCAAACCGGTGCGGATGCCATTCACCCCGGTTACGGTTTCTTGAGCGAAAACGCTGACTTCGCGCAGGCCGTCATCAACGCGGGCTTGATCTGGGTCGGCCCGCCGCCCCACGCCATTCGTGCGCTGGGCAGCAAAAGTGCTGCCAAAGCTTTGGCGCTGTCGTGCGGTGTGCCGTGTTTGCCGGGCTACCACGGCGCTGACCAATCGGACGAACGCTTGCTGCAAGAAGCCCATCGCATCGGCCTGCCCATCATGGTGAAAGCCGCTGCAGGCGGCGGTGGGCGCGGCATGCGGCTGGTGACGGATATGGCCCAGCTGAAAGCCGCCGTGCACAGCGCCCGCAGCGAGGCAGAAGCAGCGTTTGGCGATGGCGAATTGCTGCTGGAGCGCGCCCTGAGCAACCCCCGCCATGTGGAGGTACAGGTGTTTGCCGACGCGCACGGCCACTGCATTCATCTGGGCGAGCGCGACTGCTCGGTGCAGCGGCGGCACCAGAAAATCATTGAGGAAACGCCCAGCCCTGCCGTGTCGGATGCCGTGCGCGAACGCATCACGCGTTGCGCGGTAGAGCTGGCGCATTCGGCGGGCTATGTGGGGGCGGGAACGGTTGAGTTTTTGCTGGAGGGTGATGACTTTTGTTTGATGGAGATGAACACCCGCCTGCAAGTGGAGCACTGCGTGACCGAGATGGTGACCGGCCTGGATTTGGTGGAGTGGCAAATCCGCGTGGCGCGCGGTGAGCCCTTGCCGCTGACGCAGGATCAGGTGCAATTCAAAGGCCACGCGATTGAAGTGCGGCTGTGTGCCGAAGACGAAAATTTCACGCCGTATTGCGGTACCGTGCATCACTTTAAAGAACCCCAGGACTTGCTCCCGCTCCCGCACGTGAAGGCAAAGCCTTCGGCTTCACGTGCGGGAGCGGGCAGGAGTGAGGGCTCTTGCGTTGTCCAAGCCGCACCTTGCGGCGCACCCTCACCCCAGTCCTCTTTCCGAGGGAAGAGGGAGAAAAACCCGGCCACCCCTGCTTGCCCCACCTTGCGCTTCGACCATGCCCTATACGAAGGCCAACACATTGCCCCCCATTACGACAGTCTGCTGGGCAAACTCATCGCTCACGCCGCCACCCGTGACCAGGCCATCACCCACCTGGCGCGCGCACTCGACGAAACCGAAATTCTGGGCCTGCCCACCAACCGCGCCCTTCTGGCCGCCTGTCTGCGCCACGATGTATTCCAAAGCGGCCAGGCGCTGATTCCATTTCTGCAAATCCACGGTGAGGGTCTGCGCCAGTTGCTATTAAAAAGAGAGCTGCTTGAGCAACAAACATATGGGCTACAGGCTGTTTTGTCTGTTAACTTCCTCTCCCTCTGGGGGAGGGTTGGGGTGGGGACACGCGCGCTACCCTGCCGCTTCCCGCGCCCCATCCGCCTGCGCCATCGCGGCCAGTTGTTTGACATCGAGGTGCCCCACACCCCAACACCCCAGCCCGGCACCATCGTCATCCAGACCGACCATCACCGCTGGCACATTCAACGCTGTGGCACAGACCTCTTCATTGAAGACGCCTCCTTCGACCCCCCCGAGACCAGCCAGGCCGCCAGCGCCGCCAACGAGCTGCGCGCCCCTTTCAACGGCAAAGTTGTCGCCGTCAAAACCCTGCCGGGCGCCGCCGTGCAAAAAGGCGACGTGCTGGTCATCGTCGAATCCATGAAGCTGGAGCATTCACTGGCCGCCACCCGGGCAGGCATAGTCAAAAGCGTAGCGGTTCAGCCGGGCCAGCAAGTCGCGCCCGGCCAGATCCTGGTGAGCCTGGAGCCGCTATGACCGCCGTCAACCAAGAAGACGTCACAGCTGCCTACGACACCGCTCGCCGCTTTGCCGAAAGAGAAATTGCACCGTACATCAACGCCTGGGAGGAAACCGCCACCTTCCCCCGCGCGCTTTACAAAAAAGCCGCCGACGCGGGCCTGATGGGCCTGGGCTACCCCGAGGAACTGGGCGGCACGCCCGCACCCTTTGCGATGCGCAACGCCGTCAGCATCGCGCTGGCCCGCTTTGGCACCAGCGGCGGCGTGCTGGCGAGTTTGTTTTCTTGCAACATCGGCCTGCCCCCGGTGCTGCGACACGGCAGCGCCGCCTTGCAGCAGCAAATCATTCCCCCCGTGCTGCGCGGCGAGCAAATCGCAGCGCTCGCGATCACCGAGCCCGGCGGCGGCTCCGATGTGGCGGCGCTGCGCACCACCGCGCGGCTGGAGCGCGATGAGTGGGTGATCGACGGTGAAAAGGTGTTCATCACCAGCGGCATGCGGGCGGATTGGCTCACGGTGGCGGTGCGAACAGAGCCCCCACGCTCGCCCGCTGCGCGTGGGTCGCTGCCCCCCGAGGGGGCCGCGTCAGGCCAGGTACCGCGAAATGCCAGCGGCATCTCCATCATCGTCGTACCCGGCAACGCGCCGGGACTGCAAAAAACCGAACTCAAAAAAATGGGCTGGTGGTCCTCCGACACCGCCCAACTGCACTTTGCCGGCGTGCGCGTGCCCGCTGGCAACCTGCTGGGCGAGCCGGGCAGCGGCTTCAAAATCATCATGACCAACTTCAACGGCGAGCGCTTGGCTATGGCCGCCCTGGCTCTGGGCTTTGCGCAGGCCTGCTACGACGAAGCTTTAGCCTGGGCCCGCCAGCGCAAAACCTTTGGCGCGGCTCTGGTCGAGCGCCAGGTGATTCGCCACAAACTGGTGGACATGCAAATGCACATCAACGCCACCGAGGCCTGGGTGCATGCATTGACGGCGAGGCTGGACGCGGGTGATGAGGGCAACGACTGGGTCGCCCAGATCTGCCAGCTTAAAAACCAGGCCACCCAAACCATGCAGTTCTGCGCCGACCAAGCCGTGCAAATCCTGGGCGGCATGGGCTACATGCGCGGCACCGCCAGCGAACGCATTTACCGCGAGGTGAAGGTCATGATGATTGGCGGCGGCAGCGAAGAAATCATGAAGGAGCTGGCGGCGCGGCAGCTGGGGTTGTAGCTCTTTTCTACTGAAGTTATAATTAGTTACCATTGTTATTCATACAATTTATAAACTTATATAAATTCAATATATATGGACGCCTTGGCAAACCCCTATTCCCCAGGTGCGGGCAACCAGCCCCCCGAGCTGGCTGGCCGGTCTGATTTGCTGCGCCACGTCGAAATTTTGCTGGCGCGGGTGAAAGCCGGACGTAGCGAACAAAGCGTATTCATGGTGGGTCTGCGCGGTGTCGGCAAAACTGTGCTGCTGAACAAGGTACGCGAGATGGCCCAAGCCCAGGGCTACCAAACGCTGCTGATTGAAGCCCATGAAAACAAGCCGCTGCCGCAACTGCTGGTGCCTGGCCTGCGCAAAACACTGTTTGCTTTGGATCGCATGGAAAACGTCAGCCACAAGGTCAAGCGCAGCTTGCGCGTGCTGCGCAGTTTCATCGGCACCCTGAAACTCACAGTCGGCGGAACCGAGTTCGGGCTGGAGATTGATCCCGAAACGGGTGCAGCGGACAGTGGGGATCTGGAGGCTGACCTGGCCGAGCTGTTCGTCGCCGTGGGCGAAGCAGCAGTAGATCGCAAGACGTCGGTTGCCATCATCGTTGACGAGCTGCAATACCTCAATGAGTTGGAGATGAGTGCACTCATCATGGCGGTTCATCGCGTTTCGCAACGCGGCTTGCCAATGGTGCTGCTCGGGGCGGGCTTGCCGCAGCTGGTTGGTCTGGCAGGTCGATCCAAGTCTTACGCAGAACGGCTGTTCACGTATCCAGAAATTGGCGCACTCAGCATGCAGGACGCGGCACTTGCACTCGAGGGGCCTGCCC
This sequence comes from Comamonadaceae bacterium, assembly GCA_043753505.1. Classification (GTDB taxonomy): domain Bacteria; phylum Pseudomonadota; class Gammaproteobacteria; order Burkholderiales; family Burkholderiaceae_C; genus JAAFIW01. The sequence goes on along the minus strand of JAYUXO010000147.1, from coordinate 969 downwards.
GGTCGCAGGGGGTCAGCTTCACGCCGCAAGCACTGGCCGAGGTTTACCGGGTCACCCAAGGCTACCCCTACTTTTTGCAGCAATGGGGCTACGTATCCTGGAATCTGGCGACCACGTCACCGATTGATGTTGCGCTGATCGAGCAAGCCACCCGCGAATCTATTGACCGTCTGGACAAAAGCTTTTTCGGGGTTCGATTCGACCGCCTGACGCCGCGTGAAAAAGACTACCTCAGCGCCCTGGCCGAGATGGGCACCGGCAACCAGCGTTCCGGCGGAATTGCAGAACGCCTGGGCGTCAAGGTGCAAACCATTGCACCGCTGCGCTCCAGCCTCATCAAAAAGGGAATGATCTACAGCCCCGCCCACGGGGATACGGCCTTTACCGTTCCGCTATTTGACCAATTCATGCTGCGCACCATGCCTGACGGCCCCCGCAAGGCAACTGCAACATGACCCAATCAACTCCGTCCACACATCCCTTCGAGCCCGACTTCATCACCGGCCTCAAACACATCTTTGAAGAAAAAATCGTCTTCAACAAACTGCTGGGCCTGAGGATTACCAGCGTGGAACCCCATCAGGTGAAGGCCCACATCACCATGCGTCCCGAGCTGGTGGGCCACTACGACCACAACCGCATCCACGGCGGCGTGATCAGCGCCGGGCTGGACGCGATGGGCGGCTTGGCCGTGATGGCCGCCATCGGCGCGCGCCACCTGGATGAGCCAGTGGAAAAACGCCTGGCACGCTTTACCAGGCTAGGCACCATCGACCTGCGTGTGGACTACCTGCGCCCGGGCATCGGCAGCCACTTTGCCCTGCACGCCCAAGTGCTGCGCCTGGGCTCCCGCGTGGCCAGCACCCGCATGGAGTTTTTCGGGGCTGATGGGACGCTGCTGTCGACAGGGGCGGCAGCGTACATCGTTTCCTGACCGTTTTCAGCTACTTTTTTGATAGCTGCTTGAGC
>JAYUXO010000146.1:0-4603 GCA_043753505.1 Comamonadaceae bacterium | reverse complement strand
GTAATGGCCGCCGTCAGGGTGGTCTTGCCGTGGTCAACGTGGCCAATAGTGCCCACGTTAACGTGTGGCTTGGTACGCTCAAATTTTCCTTTTGCCATCTTCAAATCCCCAAAGAAATACAAAAATTAAATGACGAAAACATGCGAAAAACCATCGAAAATTGGTGCCCTTTGCGGGAATCGGACCCGCGACCTCTCCCTTACCAAGGGAGTGCTCTACCACTGAGCCAAAAGGGCAAGAACTCACCTGCTCAACTTCAACTGCGCTCGTAGTCTTTGGAGCGGGAGACGGGAATCGAACCCGCGTCATTAGCTTGGAAGGCTAGGGTTCTACCATTGAACTACTCCCGCAGCTCTTTGACCAAAAAACACAAAAACCTGGTGGTCGCCGCTTTTTAACAAAGCTGGTGGAGAGGGCTGGATTCGAACCAGCGTACTCGTAAGAGGGCAGATTTACAGTCTGCTGCCATTAACCACTCGGCCACCTCTCCGGCGAACCGCGAAATATAGCATGGTTTGATGTCATTTGGCCGGATGAATCGACCCGAAGGATCAGTTGCGTCCCCAGCTGCGCACCTTGGCAACCAAACGCTCTTGTACCAACGGGGAAACAAACTTGTCTACTTCGCCGCCCAGGCTCGCAATCTCACGCACAAAAGTGCTGCTGATGAATTGATATTTATCGCTTGGAGTCAGAAAGACGGTTTCCACATCCGGCATCAGGGTACGGTTCATGCCGGCCAGCTGGAACTCGTAATCAAAGTCGGTCACGGCCCGCAGGCCGCGAATCATCGCTTTGGCTCCGCGGCCCACTACATAGTCACGCAGCAGGCCGGAAAAGCTTGCCAACTCGACTTGTGGATAGGGTATGAGCAGCTCGCGCACCATTTCCATGCGCTCGTTTAGCGTGAACATGGACTTTTTATGGTGTCCGGCCGCTACGGCCACGATCACATGGTCAAACAGCTGGGTGGCACGGCGAACCACGTCTTCGTGACCCAGGGTCATGGGGTCGAAAGTGCCGGGATACACGGCGATCACGTTGCGGCTCATTTCGGGGTGCCCTCACAGATGTTTGCGCCCATGCAGCGCGATTGAACTGATTTCGCCGGATTATGTGGCTGGGATTGAGCGGCGTTGTAGCAAATGTGCATGCACCACACCGGCCTTCAGATGCCGGTAAACCGACAGATCCAGCACAGCCAGATCAGAGTCGTGCCACTGTTTTGGCGCCTCAAGGTACACCCAGCCGCCAGGCACCACCGCCCGCCAAGCCCAATGCAAAGCAGCATCAAACAAGTTTCCATCGAAGGGTGGGTCCAGAAACACCAAGTTCACGCTACTGGGCCGCAGAGCTCGCATCGTCGTCGCTGCATCGCCACGCTGTACCGCCACGCCAAGGGCTTGCAACCGGGTTTTGGTAGCCGTCAACTGCGCCACCAGAACTGCATCAGACTCCACCATCAACACCGACGCGGCACCGCGAGATGCCGCTTCAAAACCCAGCGCACCGGTGCCCGCAAAAGCGTCAACGCAATGCCAACCCGCCAGATCGCCGCCGCTAATCGATGCCAGCCAGTTGAACAGTGTCTCGCGCACCCGGTTGGGCGTAGGCCGCAGGCCAGGGCGATCGGGCACTGGCAGTTTGCTGCGCTTGTATTGGCCGCCAATGATGCGGATTTCTTGCGCTGGGGGGGGGGGTGGGCGGGCGGGCATGGGAATTGGATGGCAAGTGGGGGGCGATGGTGACAGCAAAAGCAGCGCAGCCGTTTTCACTACAAACCCTGATCATCAGTGGGCATGTTTTGTGCGAGCATATTTGGTCTGTGTCGCACCTCTCAAACGCCTAAATTTTCAGGAGCTTTCATGAAATCAACTACTATTAAATCTATAGCTGTTGCAGCAGTATTGGCCTGGTCAATACCCCTATTTGCGCAGGAAAAAGTAGTTTTTGCCACCAACTGGAAGGCCCAAGCAGGCCACGGCGGTTTCTATCAAGCAGTCGCCGATGGCACTTATAAAAAATACGGGTTGGACGTGGACGTGCAGCAAGGCGGCCCACAGGTCAACAACCGCCCCTTGCTGGCCACCGGAAAGATTGATTTCCTGATGGCAGGTAACCTGCTGCAAACTTTTGACAACGTGAAAAATGGCGTGCCCACCACCGTGGTCGCGGCCATGTTTCAGAAAGACCCACAAGCGATTTTTGCCCATCCAGGGCAGGGTTACGAAAAGTTCGCGGACCTGAAGAAAGCGCCCACGGTCTTTATCAGCAAAGACGGTCAGTTCAGTTTCTGGGCCTGGATGAAGGCCGAATACGGCTTCAATGATGAGCAGCTCAAGCCCTATGTGTTCAACGTCGGCCCGTTCCTGGCCGACAAGAAATCGGCGCAGCAGGGTTACTCGATTTCTGAGCCCATCAGCATCAAAGCCCAAGCCGGTTTTGACCCGGTGGTGCACCTGTTGGCCGACAACGGCTTTTCCACCTACAGCACCACGATTGAAACCCGCCAGGAGTTGGTTAAAAACAAGCCTGAGCTGGTGAAAAAGTTTGTAGAAGCTTCCATCATCGGCTGGAACAACTACCTGTATGGCGACAACAAAGCAGCCAACGAACTGATCAAAAAAGCCAACCCGGAAGCCACCGATGCAGGCATTCAAGGATCGATTGATTTGATGAAAAAGCTCGGCATCGTGGATAGCGGTGAGGCAGCCAGCAAGGGGATTGGCACCATGAGCGAGGCGCGCATCAAGGACTTTTACGACAAGATGGTCAAAGCCGGTTTGTACAAAGCAGGTGATGTGGACTTGAGCAAAGTAGCCACCACGCAGTTTGTCAATAAAGGCGTGGGACTGGATGTGAAGAAGGCGCTCGTCAAGTGAACGCCTCGGTGACGATGACGCGCCGTCGGCGCACGACTTGGCCTGCGACCTTGATGACAGATGATCCAGTGGGGTTGTGCGCAGTCATGCCGCGCAGCGGCGTCATCAACGCGCACCGCTCGAGGTCATCCCGTCATCCGTCGCCATGAAAATCCTCGTCATCCACTGTCACCCCGACCCGACAAGCTACAGCGCTGCGCTCAACGCTGCTGCCTGCGACGCGCTGCGAAGGGCAGGGCACGAGTTGCGCTGCTTTGATTTGTATGCCGAGGGGTTTGACCCCGTGCTCAGCTGCGAAGAGCGCCAGGCATATCTGCTCAACCCGGGACTGATTGAGGCGCGTGTTCAACCGCATGTAGACGCACTGCGTTGGGCAGAGCACCTGGTGTTTGTCTACCCCACCTGGTTTTACGGGCCACCGGCCATGCTCAAAGGATGGCTGGAGCGGGTGTGGCTGCCAGGCGTGGCATTTTTGCCGCCGCCGGCCAAAGGCAAGCCTGCGGTGCCCGGCCTGCGTCACATCACGCGGCTGACCGTGGTCACCACGGGCGGCGCACCGTGGTGGTGGCTCAAGCTCATTGGCGATCCGGGCAAAAAACTTTTCACTCGCGGCCTGCGTGCCTTGTTTGCACGCAACTGCAAAACCACCTGGCTGCAAATGCACAACATGAACAACGTCAGCCGCGCCGAGTGCGAGGCTTTTCTGGCTAAAGTGTCCAGAAAACTGAGCGTGCCATGACCACTCTTGCCAATTACGCGGCTTACCAACGCATGGGCGACTACGTGTTCATGAGTGGCGTGATCGCCGTTGATGCTGCGTCCAAAACCGTCATCACCCGTTACGACCAGTTGTCCGAAACCGCCCGTACCGACCTGCACGCTCTGGGCTATGACACGGGCCAGCTCTCGGTCGATATTTTTGAAGCGCCGATTGCCGCCCAAAGCTGGTTTGTGTTGAACCGCATTCGCGAGATGGCGCGGGAATGCGGTGGCGGCTTGAAAGATGTGGCGCGCCTGGTGCAATACTTTCGCGACCTGCGCCACTACCCGGCCTACAACCGCGTGCGCAGCCAGTTTTTTGTGCACCCGGTTGTCAGTACGGTGGTGGAGGTCAGCCGTATGTTGCCCAGCGACGAGGTGTGGGTGGAGGTGGAGGCCACTTTGTACCTGCCCGTTACCGCTTAGTGCTATGTTTTATATAGCTGCTTGAGCAGTTTTTATAAGGGCTGAAAGCCTGTTTGGCTTAGAAATATCCTGACAGGAAAGGCGCTCGGGCCTCACGCTTTTGCATACCCCGCCAACCATCCGCGCGTCTTGCCCGGATTCATCAGGCCGTGTGGGTCGGCAACCCGTTTGAAGTCGATCTGTGCGGTGTCGATTTCCTTCATGCCGCCGTCTTCAATGGTCACCACATGGTTGTCAAACACCAAGCAGCCGTCGGCTTCAAATTCGCTCATGATTTCGTACAGCCTGTCCTTGTCGAAGTAGCTGACCAGCGGCAGGCCGAATGCAACACAGCCACCAAACTGGCGGCCAAATTCGTGGTGCTGGAGCACCTCGTCGCCCCAGCGTTGCATTTGCTTTTCAACCAGTGCGATATCGATGCCCACCCCTGGCGTCCACGGGGCGACCGTCTGCAGGTTGGTCCAGCTGGTGTCGACACGCAACGCCATCAAGGTCGTGTGGTTATAGGCGCATTCGAAAGCAGGGGACAGGCCCTG
>JAYUXO010000145.1:0-4633 GCA_043753505.1 Comamonadaceae bacterium | reverse complement strand
CTCGGTTGCGCCAGGTTCGCCGCAGCCCCGGCGAAACTGGGTTGTTTCGCCACCCGCCCTGTGCAGGAGCAGCTTTTCAGGGTGCTCTTGCGAAAACTCCAGGCTGCCCTTTTCGCCATAAACGCGCAAGCGCAAACCATTGGCAGCGCCTGCGGCCACCTGGCTGGCCCACAAGCTGCCACGCACACCGCCCGAAAACCGCAGCATGGCTTGCACGTTGTCGTCCAGCTGTCGGCCAGGCACAAAGGTGGTGAGTTCGACGCTGATATGGCTAGCCAGCAGGCCTGTTACAAAGCACGCCAGCTGGTAGGCGTGGGTGCCAATGTCGCCCAGACAACCGGCCGCTCCGGCCTGGGCCGGATCGGTGCGCCAGGCGGCCTGTTTTTGGCCGCTGGCTTCCAGCGGCGCGCTGAGCCAGTCCTGCGCATATTCCACCTGCACCAGACGCAGCATGCCCAGCACGCCTTGGCGCACCAACTGGCGTGCACGGCGCACCATGGGGTAGCCGCTGTAGTTGTAGGTCACAGCAAACATCAGGCGGTTCTGATGGGCCTTGGCCGCCAGGGCATCGCCCTCCGCCAGCGTCAGCGCCAGCGGTTTGTCGCAAATCACATGAATGCCCGCGTCCAGAAACGCATGGGCCACCGGTGCGTGCAAATGGTTGGGCGTGACGATGGCCACGGCGTCAATGCCACTGCCATCCAGCGCATGGCGCTGCGCTTCGGCCAGCGCCATGTGCCGGTAGTCGGTGTAGCTGCGCTGCGGGTCCAGGTGTAATGCGCGGGCGCTGTCGGTTGCGCGCTGCGGGTCGGCGGATAAGGCCGCTGCGACCAGTTCCCACTGGTCATCCAGCCGGGCCGCCATGCGGTGCACACCGCCAATGAACGCACCCTCCCCGCCGCCCACCATGCCCAGGCGCAGACGTCGCGGTACGCAGTTTGTGGCGCTCATGGGCCAAACCCCATTAATTGGCGCAACTGCGCCGGGTCTACCGCAGCGCCAGCAAAGTCGTCAAACGCCCGGTCCGCCGGGCGTATCAAATGGTCGCGAATAAAAACGGCACCCTCACGTGCGCCATCTTCCGGGTGCTTCAGGCAGCACTCCCATTCCAGCACCGCCCAGCCGCTAAAACCGTATTGCGTGAGTTTGGAAAACACACCGGTGAAGTCCACCTGCCCGTCTCCCAAAGAGCGAAAACGCCCGGCGCGGTCCTGCCAGTTGGCAAAGCCGCCATACACACCCTGACGCGCGGTGGGGCGGAACTCGGCGTCTTTTACATGGAAGGCACCAATCCGGCTGTGAAACACGTCGATGAAACCCAGGTAGTCCAGCTGTTGTAGCAAAAAATGGCTGGGGTCATACAAAATTTGAGCGCGCGAATGTTGTCCCACAGCATCCAGAAACCGCTCAAAGGTGGTGCCGTCGAACAGGTCTTCACCGGGGTGCAGTTCGTAGCACACATCCACGCCAGCCTCGTCAAAAGCATCCAGCACCGGCCGCCAGCGCCGGGCCAACTCTGCAAACGCTGCCTCCACCAAGCCGACAGGGCGTTGCGGCCAGGGGTACAAATATGGCCAAGCCAGCGCGCCTGAAAAGGTGGCGTGCGCGGTTAAACCCAAGCGCCTGGAGGCTTTGGCCGCCAGGTGTAGTTGCTCTGCGGCCCAGGCTGTGCGGGCCGCCGGGTTGCCACGCACCGTTGCATCGGCAAAGCTGTCAAAAAGGCTGTCGTAAGCCGGGTGCACGGCCAGCAACTGGCCCTGCAAGTGCGTGGACAACTCGCTGATGACCAGTCCGTGCTCCGCGAGTTCGCCACGCACCTCATCGCAATAGGTCTGGCTTTCTGCGGCGCGTGCAAGGTCAAAAATAGAGGGCGTGGACGTAGGGATTTGCAGCGCGCGGTAGCCCAGTGCCGCCGCCCACACGGCCAGACCGCCCAACGTGTCAAACGGCGCTTGCGGCCCGATGAATTGGGCCAAAAAGATGCCAGGGCCCTGGATGGATGTGCGCATGCTGCTATCAATCTTTCTTTTGAACCAGCACCGCCAGCACAATGATCAAGCCCTTGACCATGCCTTGCAGGTACGGGGAGACATTCATCAAATTCAGGGTGTTGTTCAGAATGCCCAGAATCAGCACCCCGATTACCGTGCCGATGACTTTGCCGCGCCCACCCGACATGCGGGTGCCGCCGATGATGACGGCCGCAATTGCATCCAGCTCATAGGCCAGCCCTGAGTTGGCTGACGAGATGGAGTTCAGCCGCGACGATTCGATGACCGCGCCCAACGCCGCCAGCCCTCCACACAACGTGTACACCGCAAACTTCACCCGGGACACGGGCAGGGCTGACAGACGCGCTGCCCGCTCATTGCTGCCCACCGCATAGATGTAGCGCCCAAACACGGTATGGGCCATGACCAGATGCAATGTGGCTGCTGTGCCCGCAAAAACCCATATCGGCGTGGCGATACCCAGCAGCGACGAATTGGCAATCGCGCCATAGGCCTCGCTGGGGTTGGACACGCTGCCGCCGTCTGCAATAAACAGAATCAGCGACCGCGCACCCGCCAGCATGCCCAGCGTGGCGATGAATGACGGAATACGCCCCCAGGTGACCATGGCACCGTTCAAAGCGCCCGCTGCCAGCCCGACGGCCAGACCTGTGGCCACAGCCAGCACCGGCTGGTCGCTGAGGCCGGGCACGCCTAGCGCCCACAGCGCTGCGCCACCGGCTAGCGCCAGCACCGCACCGACCGACAGGTCAATGCCGCCCACGATGATGACCAGCGTCATGCCGAGTGCCAGGATGCCAATTACGCTGACCTGCCGCGCAATGTTGAGCAGGTTGCGTGAACTGGCAAATTGCTCGCTGGCAAACAGCGCAAACACCACCACAGCCACCAGCGCGAGCACCGCGCTGTAATCGGCCCACAGCAGTGCCAGCGTTTTGTTGGAAGACAGTTTCATGTTGACTCCGTTGCAGTGCCAGCCATGCCCGCGCCAGTAGCGCAACGCATGACGGCCTCTTCGTTAATTTGTGCGTTGGCCAGCTCGGCAACGATCTGCCCCCGGTAGAAAACCAGCACGCGGTCACATACCTGTTGAAGCTCCGACACCTCGCTGCTGGAGACCAGCACCGCTTTACCTTGCTGCGCCAGCTGGCGAATCAGCGGGTAAATCTCGGACTTGGCCCCCACGTCGATGCCTTGCGTGGGGTTATCCAGCACCAGCACGGGCGCACCGGTGGCCAGCCATTTGGACAAAATCACTTTTTGCTGATTGCCGCCTGACAGGCTGGTGATCGGGTCGTCCAGCCGGTGCAGCTTGATGCGCAATTGCGCCCGCGCCGCCTCCGCTTGTGCCCGCTCGGCGCGCCTGCCAATCCAGGCAAAAGTGGTCAGCTTTTTAAGCGAGCTGATGGATTGGTTGTGCTGGATGGACAGGTCGCGAAGGATGCTATTTTCCTTGCGGTTGCGTGGAATCAAGCCCAGACCCTGTGCCAGGGCTTCACGCGGGTTGCGCGGCGTGCGCCGGTGGCTGCCAATGTGTACCGTGCCGGCGTGCGGTGCTTGCTCACCGCACAGCGTGTCGATCAGTTCCGCGCGTCCATCCCCCGCCAGGCCGGTCAGCCCCAGTACCTCATGGGCCCGAACATGCAAGCTGATGCCAGCTTTCAGTCCTACATGGGGCGCTTTTAAACCCTGCACCTGCAACAAAACCGCGCCGTAAGGCAACTGTTGGGGCGTGCCGCGCGCGGCCAATACGGCCCCCACCATTGCGTCGGCCAATTGGTGTTCATCCACCTCGGCCACTGCACCGGTGAGCACCACACGCCCGTCGCGCAGCACCGTGAAGCGGTCGCACACCTGCGTGACCTCGCGCAGCTTGTGTGAGATGTAAATCAGGCTGACGCCCTGCTCGCGTAGCTGGCGCATGCAGGCGAACAGCCGCTGCACTTCATGCTCGGCCAAAGCCGTGGTGGGCTCATCCAGGATAACGATGCGCGCGTCAAAGAGCAGCGCGCGGGCAATTTCGACAAACTGTTTGTGCGCCGCGTCCAGACTGCCCACCAGCGTGTCGGGCTGTAGATCCAGACCCAGTCGATCCAGCACGGCGGCGGAGCGCGTGCGCATGTCACGCGCCCGCCGCACGCCAAAACGCTGCAGCTCACGACCTAAAAACAGGTTTTCCCACACGCTCAAATCGTTCACCAGGTTGAGCTCCTGGTGAATGAAGGCAATGCCCGCACGCTGGGCATCGCGCGGCGAACGAACGGTGACGTCTTTGCCATCCAGACAAATGCTACCGCGCTGTGGCACCAGCACGCCCCCCAGCACATTCATCAGCGACGATTTTCCCGCACCGTTCTCGCCCAGCAGGGCGTGAATTTCGCCCGGCGTTATGGACAACTCGACACCATGCAGTACCGCTACCGGGCCGAAACTGACCGCGATGGCGCGCATCTGCAAGCGCAACGGAATGGTGGAGGGAACAGCGTTCACGACACGGTTCGCGCTTAATAGTTGGCGTTGGCGTCGTAAAAGGTCGCCACGTTGTCAACCGTCACGCCAGTGGCCGGGATGGTGATGGTTTTGGTCGCCGGTGCCTTGCCGCGCGCCACATCGACTGCCAC
>JAYUXO010000144.1:0-4633 GCA_043753505.1 Comamonadaceae bacterium | reverse complement strand
CGCGGCGGTTGCGCGACTCTTCCATGTCGATAAAGTCGATGACGATCAGGCCGCCCAGATCGCGCAGACGCATCTGGCGCGCCACTTCGTCGGCGGCTTCCAGGTTGGTGCGGGTGGCGGTTTCCTCGATGTCGCCGCCCTTGATGGCGCGCGCCGAGTTGACGTCAATCGAGACCAATGCCTCGGTGTGGTCGATCACGATGGCGCCGCCGGACGGCAGCTGCACGGTGCGTGCATAGGCCGACTCGATCTGGTGCTCGATCTGGAAGCGGCTGAACAGCGGCGCGTCGTCGCGGTAGCGCTTCACGCGGGCAGCATGCTCGGGCATCACGTGCGCCATGAACTGCTGGGCCTGATCGTAAATATCGTCGGTGTCGATCAGGATGTCGCCGATGTCGTTGTTGAAGTAATCACGAATCGCGCGAATCACCAGACTGCTTTCCTGGTAAATCAGGTAAGCGCCCTTGCCCCCCCTGGCTGCGCCGTCAATCGCGCCCCACAGTTTCAAGAGGTAGTTCAAGTCCCATTGCAACTCGGGTGCATTGCGGCCAATGCCGGCGGTGCGCGCGATGATGCTCATACCGTTGGGGTATTCCAGCTGGTCCATCGCCTCTTTGAGGTCGGCACGGTCTTCGCCTTCAATGCGGCGAGATACACCGCCGCCGCGCGGGTTGTTGGGCATCAGCACCACGTAGCGGCCGGCCAGGCTCACAAAGGTGGTCAGCGCCGCGCCCTTGTTGCCGCGTTCTTCTTTTTCGACCTGCACCAGCAGTTCCTGGCCTTCTTTGATCACTTCGTTGATGCGTGCCTGACCCACCGGCACGCCCGGCGCAAAGTAACTGCGCGAGATTTCCTTGAACGGCAAAAAGCCGTGGCGGTCTTCGCCGTAGTCGACAAAACAGGCTTCCAATGATGGCTCCACACGTGTGACCACCGCCTTGTAAATATTGCCTTTGCGCTGCTCGCGCCCCTCAATTTCAATTTCGTAGTCGAGCAGTTTTTGCCCGTCCACAATGGCCAGGCGGCGCTCTTCTGGCTGCGTGGCGTTGATAAGCATCCGTTTCATGGTGCTGTCCTTCAATGTTTCAAAAAATCACAGGCCCAATTTGGGCATGGATGCCGAACAAACGCCTTGAAACGAAGGGAATTGCCGAAGAGCCGCCCAGGCTTGTGCACACGCAGTTGCGTGGCACTAACCGGGAGGGCTGGGGCGCGTGGAGTGGAGCGGGAACACTGGTTGAATTGCTATAAAAATAATAGCTGCCCCAGCAGTATTTGCTTGGGCTGGAGGCATAAAAGGCTTGAAAGGCGGGGTTTTGAACCACCGCCAGCAGGCCAGAATGAACGCCATCAACTTGGGTGTCTCGCTTGTATCCGCCTGCAAGACACACCGTGTGGGCGAATCTTGCAGGCTGTGGGTATTCCGTTATTCGTGTTCCAAAGTGTCGGCTCAAACAGTCGTGTGGCGAACCCTCACAGGCATCTGGCCTGCAATCTGCGCGCAAAACAACCGGTGGCATCGACCGGCTAGCGAGGCGGCAGGTGGTAGGCTTAAATTTCAAGCAAATCAACCACTTACAGCGCACCGTTAGTGCATCGGATTATAGGGGCCGAAAATCCCGCGAAAGCCGCGTGGTTGTTGTGCAAGGTTTTGTACAATGCTGCCATGCAAGCCATCACCTACTCCGAAGCCCGCAACAACCTGGCCGCCCATTTAGACCGGGTGGTCAACGACTGCGATATCACCATCATCACCCGCCAAAAAGCCGAGCCCACGGTGCTGATGTCGCTGCGTGAATACGAGTCGTGGATGGAAACCATGTTTTTGCTGCGCGGGAAAAACGGGCCGCGGTTGCTGAAAGCGGTTGACGACATCAACAACCGCCGAAACATCGTCAAACGCGAGTTGATTGACGAATGAACCTGTCGTTTCATCCTCAAGCCTGGGATGACTACCAGTATTGGCAGCAAACCGACAAACAGATCTTTCGCAAACTCAATCAGTTGATTCGCGACATGCAGCGCGACCCGGTTGACGGCATTGGCAAACCCGAGCAGCTCAAGCAAAACCTCAGCGGCTATTGGTCCCGCCGCATCACTGAAGAGCACCTCATCGTCTACCGCGTGGAAGACGACCACCTCATCATCGCCCAATGCCGTGGTCACTATGACTAGTCATCCCCCTGTCCCGCACGCGAAGCCAAAGGCTTTGCCTTCGGGTGCGGGACAGGGCAGGGGTGAGGGTCTATGAGCGAGCCAACCTTAACCGGAGGCGCCAAACCCCAAGCCACTTACCTACAAGTCACCGAAGACGCCGCCGGCCAGCGCCTGGACAATTTCCTCATCCGCCACCTCAAAGGCGTCCCCAAAACCCACATCTACCGCATCATCCGCAGCGGCGAAGTGCGCATCAACAAAGGCCGCGCCCAGGCCGATACCAAAATTGCCCTGGGCGACCTTGTGCGCCTGCCCCCCGTGCGCGTGAGCGAAAAAGTCGCCGAAAAGCAAGAAAAGCCCGCCCCCGCCCGGCAATTCCCCATTCTTTACGAAGATGACTATCTAATAGCCATCGACAAACCCGCCGGCGTGGCCGTGCACGGCGGCAGCGGCGTCAGCTTCGGCGTGATTGAGCAATTGCGCACCGCCCGCCCCGGAGCCAAGTTTTTAGAACTCGTCCACCGGCTTGATAAAGAAACCAGCGGCATATTGCTGGTGGCCAAAAAACGCAGCGCGCTGGTTCATTTGCAAAATCAATTCAAGGAACGGGAAACCGGCAAAACCTATCTGGCGTTGGTGGCAGGCGACTGGCCTGCGAATAAGAAAGTCATCGACTTGCCACTGCACAAATATTTATTGGCGAGTGATGAAGTCGGCGCAGGCGAACGCAGAGTCAAAGTTGTCGCAAAAGACGACCCAAATGGCATGCGGGCGATCACTCTGGTCAAGGTGATGAAAAAGGTTGACCTACTCCCTCTCCCCTTGACTTTGCTCCCTGCCCTCCCGGGGGAGAGCAGGGGTGGGGGCACGCGCGCCACAAAACCCTCCACAACGCCAACCCCCCAAACTTTCACCCTCCTCCAAGTCACCATCAAAACCGGCCGCACCCACCAAATCCGCGTACACCTCGCGTCCCAAGGTCACCCTATTGCTGGCGACGACAAATACGGTGACTTCGAGCTGAACAAAGCGCTGGCTAAAACCAGCTTGAAGCGCATGTTCCTGCACGCTTGGCAGTTACAGGTCACCCATCCATCATCCAGTTTGCCCTTAGCGCTGCAAAGTCCGCTGCCGCCGGATCTGCAAGTCTTGTTGCCCGCGTAAACTGTTACGAAACTTCTTGTGGCGGTAATAACGAGCATGGCCACCCTGTCGCGCCACTGCGCCAGCATGGCCGTGCCTTCCTCGGTAAACGCAGCGTGGTCTCAAAGGTATTCGGTCAGCTCATCCAACGCTTGGCGCACGCCTGAAACCGAAACCGCTGACAGTTGCGCTAATGGTTGCCCAGAAGTTGGTGCTGATAGTCTGCTTTCAGAATTAAACCCAAAAAACCAGCTAGCCTAGTCTGAACTTAGCTGAAAATCGTAACCGTGACTTGTTGAACAAGTTAGGTAAATGGGCAACGAAACATTCGCAAGCGTGTGGGACGCTACTGAAGATACGCCTGAGCAGGCTGAGAACATGAAGCTGCGTTCTGGTTTGATGATGGCCTTGAAAGCGCATATCACTCGAAATGGACCGCCAAACCCAGACGGCCAGATTGTTTGGCGTGACACGGCCAAGCGTGTCAGACCGCATGCGCGGAAAATTCGCCCTGTTTGGCCTGGATCCGGCGTGACCGCCCCTCCGCGTCATTCTCGAGCAGGCGGGAATCCAGTGGCGAGGACATGCGACCACTACAACCTGCGTCCCGCCACCGCAAAAACGCTTACCCATCGAAACTGACAAAATTGTTACCACCTTGGCAACGTATTGACACACACGGGTGCTAGTCAAGCATTTCTTCACACAAAGAATTCGCCTCAAGGGAGCAAAGTACCTGGCACACCGCTTGCACAAGTAAACCGCATTCCTGCCGATCTCACCTAACCTTACTGGAGTTTTTATGAAGCGTTCTATGCAAAAGGGTTTTACCCTGATCGAGTTGATGATCGTTGTGGCGATCATTGGTATTTTGGCCGCTGTGGCCTTGCCTGCTTACCAGGATTACACGGTACGTGCGAAAATCTCTGAAGTTGTAATTGCTGCTTCTTCTGTCAAAAGTTTGATGAGCGAAGCCTTTCAAACCGATGGCATTACAGGTTTAACTAACGCAGCAACGGCGTTCACTGCTGCTCCTGCTGCAGAAAAAACATCGAAATACGTTAGCGGCATGACAGTTGGAACAGCTACTCCCTGGTCAATAACAGCAATAGTCTTAGCTACTGCTGGTAATGGTATTCCAACCGGCTTAAATGGCAACACATTGTTATTCTCTCCTAATGTAAATAACGTTACTCCTATTGCAACATCTGCAGGTGCAATCGATTGGGCTTGTGGTAGTGTTACAGTGTTGACTGCTGCAGCTCGAGGCCTTGGTAATCGCGCTGCAGGCACGCTGCCAGCGAAATACGCTCCTTCTGAGTGCCGTTAATTC
>JAYUXO010000143.1:0-4637 GCA_043753505.1 Comamonadaceae bacterium | reverse complement strand
GTTGTGCCGTGAAGCACATTGCCCGCAAGCGTTTTGGCCAGCATTTCCTGGCCGATGGCGGAATCATCGACGCCATCGTGTCGGCCATAGCGCCTTTGCCTGGCCAGCGCATGGTGGAAATCGGTCCCGGCCTGGCAGCGCTGACACAGCCACTGGTTGAGCGCTTGGGGCATTTGACCGTGATTGAGCTGGATCGGGATCTGGCAACACGCCTGCGCGAGCATCCGCAGTTGACAGTGATTGAATCTGATGTATTAAAAGTGGATTTCACCTTTTTAGATACTGCTCAAGCAGCTATAAATTCAATAGCACCTTCAATGCAACGCTTACGCGTGGTGGGCAATCTGCCCTACAACATCTCCACGCCGATTCTGTTTCACCTGCTGCCGTTTGCCCCGCACATAGAAGACCAGCATTTCATGCTGCAAAAAGAGGTGGTTGACCGCATGCTGGCCCAGCCCGCCACCGCCGCCTACAGCCGCCTGAGTGTGATGCTGCAATGGCGCTATGCCATGGCCCATGTGCTGCATGTGCCACCCGAATCTTTTGAGCCGCCACCCCGTGTTGACAGCTCGGTGGTACGCATGGTGCCGCTGGCGCAGCCACCCGATGTGGATGTCCGGCTGCTATCGGAAATGGTGCAAGTGGCCTTCAGCCAGCGCCGTAAAATTTTGCGGCACACGCTGGGGCGCTGGCTGGAAGAGCGCCAACACGCCGGGCCTTTCGATGCGCAACGGCGCGCCGAGGAAGTGCCGGTGGCTGAATACGTGGCGCTGGCCATGAAGATGACGGCCCTGGCGCGCCCCTGATCCCGCTGCGCCCGGATGACCAGCGCAGCGCTCCATGACTGAAAACACGTATGTCGCCTTACCGGCTGCTAGTCATCTGTCATCAACGCCGCGCAGCGGCGAGATCATTGCGCTATCGGGATCAAGCCGCTGCCAACCAATAACCCGCGTTAAACGGGCTGCTCATGCGCAGCGCCAGGGGTGATACGTCAATCAATTTGTCAGTGGGCATTTTCTCGCCGTCGTCGGCGGAAATGGTTATGCCGGTGGGCGCGCTGATGCCGCTGGCCTCGTTCGCCCGTTCTGCTTGGCTGGTGGATGCAGAACGGGCTACAGAAAAGAATAGAAGCAGCGAAACGGTATTTTTCGCTCCCCCCAGTAATCTGCGGCGTCCCGGAAGATGTCCAGCAATTGCTCGCGAGCCTCTTTGTCGAACTTCAAGTTCGCCGGAATCTGTTCCAGCACAACAATAAAACCGGGCTGGGGGCCCGACTTGTGGACTGAATCCGTCATGCAGTCGTACAGCGCATCGAAGTTTTTGCCGAAATGCGCTGGAAACGTAAATTGATCGGCAATCAAATCCAGCACATCCTGCTTGGCCTGTGCATTGGACAAATTGGCATACAGGAAGTGCTGGCCCAAGGATTGGGCCGCAACTTGCAAGTCTTGCACCCGGAAGGCGCGAATCGATTGCACGATGTTAGGTCGTACGCTACGAAGTGGCATGTCCATCTCCGCTTCACTTTCTATAGTCAAAAAATAGTTCTTGTGTCACAAGCTCAGCGCCTTTGAGAGCACGGAGCCAAAACGCTTAGGGTGCAATCTTTCGAAAGCTGCTGTAGTGGTCTGCCGTGTAGTAGCAAACCTCGGGTGTTATGGCCGGGCCACCGCACACAATTCTTCGGGCACCCCGGTCACGCGAGCCGGGCGTCTTGACGGTGTACTCACGGTAGTGGCCGCGTGGGTGCTTGGGTAGCAGGCGCTCACGGTTGCCAAACATGCTGCCATCTTTGTCGTAGGGGAACGGCCCTCCCCGCATGATCAGGGCATAGGTGCCGCGGCCTTGGGGTGGTAACTGGCTGAGACTAACCGTGTCGTCAGCTGCCAAGTTTCGCGCCTGTGCCCCGGTGCCCAAAAGCACAAATGACAGCAGACCGGCAACAGCAACGCGCGCAAGATGCACAGGGTTTCCCAAAAACGTTGATTTAAACGGGAGAGAACTCGGTTCCCGGAAAGCAGCGGTCAAGCTTGTCACTGAACTGTGCTACCGGGTTAACCCGAAAATCGGAAGGCGCGAGTGTGCCCGAATCAATGCGCAAAGGCAAGCTGTTGCACAAAGTTTAAGCACGAAGCAAAAGGTTTTAACCCTGCCTGGGCCTAAATAAGTTAGCGCCCGCTGTCTAAAAAATCTTTATCGAACTGCGTTAGCGTCCGCCACAGTCAATGCTGTCATATTCACGATGCGTCGCACAGTGGTGCTGGCGGTCAGGATGTGCACCGGCTTGGCCGCACCCAGCAGCACGGGCCCGATGGCGATGTTTCCGCCCGCGGCTGTCTTGAGCAGGTTGTAGGAAATATTGGCTGCGTCAATGTTGGGAAACACCAGCAAATTGGCATCGCCTGCCAGGGTGCTGTTGGGCATCATTGCGTGTCGAGCAGCGCCGTCCAGCGCTACATCGCCGTGCATTTCGCCATCGACTTCCAGCCACGGTGCCTGGGTTTGCAGCAACGCCAGGGTCTGGCGCATTTTCACGGCGCTGGGCTGACTGCTCTGACCAAAATTGCTGTGCGACAGCAGCGCGGCCTTGGGTTTCAGGCCAAAGCGCATCATTTCTTCGGCGGCCATCACGGTGATTTCGGTCAATTCTTCGGGTGTGGGGTCGTAGTTCACATGGGTGTCAACTAAAAACACCTGTCGGCCTGGCAACATCAGTCCATTCATGCAGGCGTAAATCTGCACGTCTTGCGGTGTACTGGGGCTGCCGCCCACGCGCTTGCCAATGACCTGGTCGATGTAGTGCAAATGCATCGCCGTCGTGCCCCAGGTGCCGCAAATCATGCCGTCCACATCGCCTTTGTGCAGCAGCATCGCGCCAATCAGGGTCAGGCGGCGGCGCATTTCAATTTTGGCCACTTGCGTGGTCACGCCTTTGCGCTCGGCCATGCGGTGGTAGGTTTGCCAGAAATCGCGGTAGCGCGCGTCCTGCTCCACGTTCACCACGTCGTAGTCCAACTCTTCTTTCAGGCGCAAACCAAATTTTTCAATGCGCTGGGCAATCACCAACGGGCGTCCGATGAGTGTGGGGCGGGCCAAGCCTTCGTCCACCACGATTTGTGCGGCGCGCAGCACGCGTTCCTCTTCGCCTTCGGCATAGGCCACGCGCTTTTTCAAGGCGTTTTTGGCAGCGGTAAAAATCGGCTTCATCGTGGTGCCCGAGGCGTACACAAAACTTTGCAGCCGCTCGCGGTAAGCGTCCAGATCGGTGATGGGTCGCAGCGCCACACCACTGTCAGCAGCGGCTTTGGCCACTGCCGGCGCGATCTTCATCATCAGGCGGGGGTCAAACGGCTTGGGAATCAGGTACTCGGGGCCAAACGCCAGTTGCTCACCGACGTAAGCCGCTGCAACCACCTCACTTTGCTCGGCGCGGGCCAGCTCGGCAATGGCGTACACAGCGGCAATTTCCATCTCCACCGTGATGGTGGTGGCACCCGAATCCAGCGCGCCGCGAAAGATGTAGGGGAAACACAAAACGTTGTTAACCTGGTTCACGTAATCGGTGCGGCCAGTTGCCAAAATCGCGTCGGGTCGCACAGCCTTGGCTTCTTCCGGCAAGATTTCCGGGTTGGGGTTGGCCAGCGCCAGGATAAGTGGGTTGGCTGCCATGGTTTTGACCATCCCGGGCTTGAGCACCCCACCGGCCGACAGGCCCAGAAACACATCGGCGCCCACCATGACATCGGCCAGGGTGCGCGCGTCGGTTTTTTGCGCAAACACGATCTTGTCTTCGTCCATCAGCTCGGTGCGGCCGTCGTAGACCACGCCGGCCAGGTCAGTGGCCCAGATGTTTTCGCGTGGCAGGCCCAACTTGAGCAGCAGGTTCAAGCACGCCAGCGCCGCCGCGCCAGCGCCCGAGGTCACCAGTTTGACTTGCTTGATGTCTTTGCCCACCACGGCCAGGCCGTTGATGATGGCCGCGCCCACCACGATAGCCGTGCCGTGCTGGTCGTCGTGGAACACCGGAATCTTCATCCGCTCGCGCAGCTTTCGCTCCACATAAAAACAGTCGGGCGCCTTGATGTCTTCCAGGTTGATGCCGCCAAATGTGGGCTCCAGCGATGCAATGATGTCCACCAGTTTGTCCAGGTCGTGCTTTTCATTGATCTCGATATCAAACACGTCAATGCCGGCAAACTTCTTGAACAAAACCGCCTTGCCCTCCATCACCGGCTTGGCCGCCAGCGGGCCAATGTCGCCCAGGCCCAATACAGCCGTGCCGTTGGTGATCACCGCTACCAGATTGCCGCGGCTGGTGTACTTGAAAGCATTGTTCGGGTCTTTGACAATTTCCTCACACGGCGCGGCCACGCCAGGTGAATAAGCCAGCGCCAGGTCGTGCTGGTTGACCAGTTGTTTGGTGGCTGCGATGGCCAGCTTGCCGGGCGTGGGAAACTCGTGGTACTCCAGAGCCGCGCGGCGCAGCTCGTCCATTTTGGCGATCCGGTTTTGCTGGGTTTTGCTCGGGCTGTCCGGGCTCTTTTGCTCGTTTTGAAGGCTTGTGGATTCGGTCATGTGCGTCTCCTGTGCAAGCCCCAGCGCGCGTGTTGCGGCTGGTGGCTCATGCAATA
>JAYUXO010000142.1:0-4641 GCA_043753505.1 Comamonadaceae bacterium | reverse complement strand
AACGCGGCGCCCAACAGCAACGCCATGAACACCCAAGGCGCGGCGATAGCTGGGACAGCCGACACCACGCCCAGGCTTGAGCCCACAGCAGCGGCGACCAGCGCCATGGCGGCACCGCCGGCAAACATGGCAAACATGCGCGCCGGTGGTGATGCCTTGGCCAGTTTGCGCAGAAAAATATTGGTCAGCGCAAAGCTGAACCCTCCCGCAATGGCCAACCAGTCGGCCAGGCTGTTGGGAACGGGCCACGGCGAACCGGGCTCTTTGAGCACCACGGCCACGCCAGCGATGGCCAGGGCCACGCGGGCCACTGCGCCCAGTTTGGGCCTTTCGCCGAGCATGGGCCAGGCCAGCAATACCACCCACGCGGGCATCAAATAAAACAACAACACCACGCGCACCACATCACCGACCGTCACGGCCCAGTTGAAACCCACGTTGGTGAAACCGCTCGCCAGCAGCAAACACCACAACAGTGGTGTGGATGTCAAGGGTCGCCATGCACCTGGACGCAGCACGAGCACGCAGACGACGGCCAGGGTGTACATCAGTGCGGTGGCCCATAACGGGTGCAGGCCGTGGTCGTTCAGATAGCGAAACGGCCACCACGACAGGCCCCATACCAACGCGTTAAACGTGATGGCCAGCGCTGGCAACAGCGGCGACAAGGTGGGCGTGGCTTGTGTCAAAGCCTGCTGCCGTCCGTGTGGTGTTGCACATGTCCTGGTACAAATAAAACCGATGGATTTTTGTTCAGGGCTAGGCGTAAAACGCAGCCATAGCGGTGGCTATGACGAGGCTTTGCAACAACGCCCTGGGCAAAAAGACGCGGTTTTATGTGCCAGACAGTGTGCAACACCACACTAATGGCTTTTGTCGTCACGCGCAATGGCCAGCAGGGCGTCCACCTCTTGCTTGTGCACCACGCAATTGCGCGCGTGCCAACGCTGGATGAGCAGCATCACGCCCGCCACCACCACACCAAAAATCGTGATGGCGGCAAAGGCCGACAGGCCCATTCCCGTGGAAAAACTGTACAGAAAGCCCAGGCCCAGAATGCAGGCCTGCTCGTTGAAGTTTTGCACCGCAATCGAGCGGCCAGCGCCCATCAGGCTGTGGCCTCGGTGTTGTAGCAAGGCATTCATCGGCACCACCAGAAAGCCGCCCAAAGCACCCAGCATGATCAGGAAGGGTGCAGCCACCCACACGTTGTCGATGAAGTTCAAGAAAATCACCAGCACACCCATGCCGATGCCCAGTGGCATCACCCGTGTGGCCATGTGCAGCCGCATGCGCATGGATGCCAGCACCGCGCCCACAGCCGTTCCAACCGCCACCACACCCACCAGTGAAGAGGCCTGCGTGGTGCTGTAGCCCAGTGCGGCCGCCGCCCAGGCCAGCACGATGTAACGCAGGTTGCCGCTCACCCCCCAAAACAGGGTGGTCGTCGCCAGCGAAATCTGACCCAGTTTGTCACGCCACAGCGCCAGATTGCACCGCCAGAAATCGGGCAGCAGCGCCACCAGGTTGCGCACTTTGCTGTGCTGGGGGTTGGCCAGCACCGGGCGCATGGCCACGCCGGTGTCGGGAATGCGGGTGTTGAACCAAGCAGCTAGCGCATAGAAAACGATCAGAAGTGAGATGGCCGCTTCAGGTGGTGTGTCAATGCCGGTGTTGACCATCGGCAGATCGAACGACAGCAGTTGCTGCGCGATTGCCGGCCCCACCAATTGCCCGCCGAGCAGCACGCCCAAAATGATGGACGCAATGGTGAGACCTTCAATCCAGCCGTTGGCCTTAACCAGTTGGGAGGCTGGCAACAGCTCGGTCAAGATGCCGTATTTAGCGGGCGAATAGGCCGCTGCACCCAGTCCCACGATGGCATACGACAACAGTGGATGCGTGCCGAACAGCATCATCAGGCAGCCCACCACCTTGATGGCATTGCTGACAAACATCACCTTCCCCTTGGGAAATGCATCGGCAAACGCGCCCACAAACGGTGCCAGCACCACATAGAACAGCGCAAACATGGGCACCAGAGCGGCGCGTTGCCATTCGGGCGCTCCACTCGTTCTCAGCAATTCCACAGCGGCTACAAACAATGCGTTGTCGGCCAGTGACGAGAAAAACTGGGCCGACATGATGGTGTAGAAGCCGCGTTTCATGTGTAGGTGTTTTCTGCGCTGGGCGGCGCGGGTTGGGTACACGTGTTGTGCACGTGCTGCAGAAAGTTTACGGGTTCAGCAGACTTTACAGCACCGCTTCGGTGCCGCTTGTGCATCGGGCGCAGCGCGGCCACTGGCTAAAACAAAACCACGCAAAATCACTTGTCCGGGTTTTGATGGTTTGGTGGTGGTTAGCGGGGCATGTTATGCCGACCTGTCGGGGTAGCCCCAAGCATTGGCATGGGCTCAGGTCGGACTTGAAGGGGGTACCAGAACGTGGCACTCATGCGTTAACGTCGCCAAAGCACCGCGCCAGTGCCTGGTGGCTGCGATACAGGGCTAGCTGCCCGCAGTTTTATGGCTTGCTTACGGTGTTGCCGTCAATTTTCACCACGTCGCCCACTGCCCACGCGGGTTGCGCGTCTTGTTCCACGGTTTTCACGCTGCCGTCTTTCATCTTCACGCTGGACAGCCAGACCTTTTTGGCCGTGGCCTGCTTTTGTACTTCGTTGCCCAACATCGCACCACCAAAAGCACCGCCAACGGTAGCTACTTTGTTGCCGTCGCCTTTGCCGATCTGGTTACCCAAAAGGCCGCCTAACAACGCGCCGCCCACAATGCCCGCTGTGCCACCCTGGCCTTTGCGCTCTTCGGTTTTCACCTCTGACACCGTACCGCACAAATCACACACCATCAAGGGCGCGACAACCACCGGCGCGGCGGGCGCAAAGACCACGGGTGGGGGCACTGGCTGCGGCGCGGGCACGATCACCACGGGTACTGGCGCGGGCACGACAACGAGTGCTGGCGCTGGTGCAGGTACGGGTGTTGGCGCTGGCGTGGTGGTAATCACCGTGGTTTGAGCCAGGCCGGCAGTCGTTATGGCAGCCAGCGTTAAAGAGATGGCGAGCAATCGGATTTTCATGGGAACCTCCAAAAATTAGTCATTAGGTATTGCGTGCGGGATCGTCCGGCGGCGCATGGTAACCGTCGCACCACGGGCGCAGCAACACACAAGCGGGAGAAAACGCACAGTTTGAGGGCAGCGGCCTGAAACGTTACCGACACTCACAAAATGACGCCGATACTTTGACGGTTTGCCGGGCCTGTTCTGGAAAACCGGCTTTTGCTGCTAAAGATTCGGTGCCAGCAGGCGCTGCACATCGACCTGCGGCAGCGCGCGCCGCTCGGCGTGGTCCTGCAATTGGTCCTCGCCAATTTTCCCCACGTTGAAGTAGGTGCTGGCCGGGTGACTGAAGTAAAAGCCGCTCACGCTGGCGGCGGGCGTCATGGCCAGACTCTCCGTTATACCCATGCCAATGTCTTCGCATTGCAACAGGCGGAACATGTCGGCTTTCACGCTGTGGTCGGGGCAGGCGGGGTAACCTGGCGCGGGGCGTATGCCCTGGTATTTTTCCGCCACCAGGTCTTTGATACCCAAAGCTTCTTGCGGCGCATAACCCCACAAATCGCGTCGCACCCGCTCATGCAGGCACTCAGCGAAAGCCTCGGCCAGACGGTCGGCCAGCGCCTTGAGCATGATGGCGCTGTAATCGTCGTGGTCGGCCAGGAAGTACTGTTCTTTTTTGTCCACGCCAATACCTGCCGTCACGGCAAACATACCGATGTAATCAGGTATTTTCAAGCTTTTTTGGCCTCTAGCCCTTGTAGATACTGCTGAAGCAGCTATTAAATCAGGAGCGTCTACAGATGTCATTTCCGACGGCGCAATGAAGTCCGCCAGGCAGCGGCTGGGCCGCATGACTTTCTTTCCATCCTTGCCGTCTACCGCCTGCTTTTCGGTCTGCTGGCGCAGGCCGTGCCAGGTCATCGCGACCCCGGTCCGCGACTCGTCGGTGAACAGCGCAATGTCGTCGCCAACCGCATTGGCGGGGTAAAACCCGACCACCGCATTCGCCGTCAGCCAGCGGCCATCCACCAGACGCTTGAGCATGCGCTGGCCGTCGGCATACACGCGCACGGCCTCGGTGCCGACCACCTCGTCTTTCAAGATGGCGGGGAACGGGCCGGCCAAGTCCCAGGTCTGAAAAAATGGGCCCCAATCGATGTATTTGGCAAGCTCCCCCAGGTCGAAATTCTTGAACACGCGGCGGCCCAAAAACTTCGGGACCGGTGGCTGGTAGCCCACCCAGTCGATGGCGGTTTTGTTGGCCCTGGCCTTGGCCAGTGGCCACATCGGAATCTGCTTTTTGTTGGCGTGCTGGTGACGCACCTTGTCGTAGTCGGTGTTGAGCTCACTGATGTATTTGGCGGCCTGGTCGGACAACAGGCTTTGCGCCACGCCCACGCTGCGCGACGCGTCGGGCACATACACCACGGGCCCGTCGTAATACGGCGCAATCTTCACTGCGGTGTGCACCCGGCTGGTGGTGGCACCGCCAATCATCAGTGGAATTTTCTTGATGCGGAAATGGTCGTCTTTCTGCATTTCGGCCGCCACGTATTGCATCTC
>JAYUXO010000141.1:0-4646 GCA_043753505.1 Comamonadaceae bacterium | reverse complement strand
TGCGCTCGCGCTGGGCGCGCTGCTGACCGTGCCAGTCGGCCGTCTCAAAGCGGTGTTTGGCGCGGGCGGACTCGGTCCGAAAAAGCTGGTAGTGGCGGTTGAACCCGTCCATCATGGCTTTGGCAATGTCGTAGGCAACCGTTGAGTCGAGGCGCTGTGGAAACATAAGTCTAGGAGTTAAAGCGTTGCGGGCGCATGTTCTTCGTTGCGCACGCGGCCAAATATTCGAGCAATGGCAGCCTGGTGCAAGTCTTGCAGCTGCTGCGGTCTGGACACTGAAACCAGCAGGTCCTGCAGCAAGCCGTCATGCACGCCGTAGATCCAGCCGTGCACAGTGACCACACGCCCGCGCGCCCAGGCATCTTTCATGACGGTGCTGTGGCATACATTCACCACCTGTTCCACCACGTTCAGTTCACACAGCATGTTCAGGCGCTGCGAGGAGTTGGCTGCCTGCAGTCCTTCTTTGTAGCGGTCCCGTACATCCTGAATGTGACGAATCCAGTTGTCCGCCAGCCCAATGCGCGCATTGTCGAGTGCTGCCTGTACACCACCACAGCCGTAATGGCCACACACAATCACGTGCTCGACTTCGAGCAGATCGACGGCATACTGGATGGTGGACAACGCATTCAAATCGCTATGCACCACTACATTGGCCACATTGCGGTGAACAAACACCTCGCCCGGCTCCAGCCCGGTGATCTGGTTGGCTGGCACGCGACTGTCGCTGCAGCCAATCCACATGTAGCGCGGCTTTTGTTGCTCGGACAGGGCGGTAAAAAAGCCTGGGCGCTCAAGTACCGTCTCTGCTGCCCAGGCACGGTTGTGTTGCAGTAAATGTCTTAATGGCATGCTGGTGTCAAGCGTTCAGGCGGTTTCATTGAATAACTCGCGCCCAATCAACATTCGCCTGATCTCGCTGGTGCCAGCGCCAATTTCATACAGTTTGGCGTCGCGCCATAAACGGCCCAGCGGGTAATCGTTGATATAGCCGTTGCCACCGTAAATCTGTATGCCCTCGCCCGCCATCCAGGTGGCTTTTTCAGCGCACCACAGAATCACGCTGGCGCAGTCTTTGCTCACATCGCGCACGTGCTCTGTGCCCAGCATGTCCAGGTTTTTTCCTACGGTGTAGCAAAACGCGCGAGCGGCTTGCAGCACGGTGTACATGTCGGCTACCTTGCCCTGAATCAGCTGAAACTCGCCGATGCTCTGGCCGAACTGCTTGCGGTCGTGGATGTAGGGAACCACGTTGTCCATGACGGCTTGCATGATGCCGATGGGCCCCGCAGCCAACACAGCGCGCTCGTAATCCAGGCCACTCATCAGCACCTTGGCACCACCGTTCAAGTTGCCCAGCACGTTGGCGGCAGGCACTTCCACGTTGTTGAACACCATCTCGCCGGTGTGGCTACCGCGCATGCCCAGTTTGTCCAGCTTTTGTGCGGTGCTAAAACCAGGCATACCTTTTTCGACGATGAAGGCTGTCACGCCGCGTGCGCCCAATTGCGGCTCGGTTTTGCCGTAGACCACCATTACGTCGGCATCAGGTCCGTTGGTGATCCACATCTTTGTGCCGTTCAGCAGGTAGTGGCTGCCCTTGTCTTCGGCCTTGAGTTTCATGGAAATCACATCGCTGCCAGCACCCGGCTCACTCATGGCCAGCGCGCCCACGTGTTCGCCAGTGATAAGCCGGGGCAGGTATTTCTGCCTTTGTGCCTCTGAGCCGTTGCGCTTGAGCTGGTTGACGCACAGGTTGCTGTGCGCGCCATAGCTCAGGCCGACAGATGCGCTGGCGCGCGAGATTTCTTCCATCGCAATCATGTGGGCCAGGTAGCCCATTCCCGCGCCACCGTATTCGTCGTCCACAGTGATGCCAAGCACGCCCAGAGCACCCATTTTTTGCCACAAGTCCATGGGGAATTGGTCTGACTTGTCGATCTCGGCGGCGCGAGGTGCAATTTCGGCGTCGGCAAAGCTGCGCACCGCGTCACGCAGCGCGTCAATGTCCTCGCCGAGTTGGAAGTTCAGGCCGGGCAGGTTCATTTGAGTCTCCTTCAGGGTTCAGTAGGTTTTAGCAACTGCAATCAGCGTCGCTTGCATCAGGCCGCACAGCTTGCGCTGGACGTCTCTCACATCGAATAGTTCAGCGGTTGTGATGATCAGCGTACGGCCTGCTTTTTGCACTTTGCCCACGCATGTCACCTCTTGTCCCGCGGCGGCAGAGATGAAGTTGATCTTGTACTCCACGGTGGTCACTTCCATGCCTTCTGGCGCCATCGTCAACGCGGCGTAGCCGCAGCAAATGTCAGCCAACGCACCCAAAGCGCCGCCATGAAACGCGCCTTGTTGCTGCGTGACTCTGTCGCTGAGCGGCAGGGCAAATTCCACCTCGCCGGGCTGCACGCGCACGATGCGCGCGCCCAGGTGTTGCATCATTCCCTGGCGCAGGAAGCTGGTTTCTATGCGCTGGTACAGCGCCGCTTGGTCAGTCATTTGCCAGCCTTTTTTTCGTTACGGGACAGAAGTGTGCGCGCCTCTTTTTCATGCGCCTTGACCTCGTCCACATTGGCTTGCAGCTCGGCCAGCTGGTCCTCCAGCTCGCTGCGGTGTTGAGCCAGGACAGCAAGAAATTGTTTGAGTTGAGGCACCGTATCGCGCGGCGAGTCGTACATGTCGATCAGGGTGCGCGCCTCGGTAAGCGAAAGGCCCAGGCGCTTGGCACGCAAGGTCAATTTCAGCCGCGTGCGGTCGCGCGCAGAGTAGACGCGGTTACGCCCCGCCGGGCCACTGCGCTCGGGCTGCAGCAAGCCCATATCTTCATAAAAACGCATGGCTCGCGTGGTCAAGTCAAACTCACGGGCCAAGTCGCTGATGCTGTAGGTGATAACCATGTTTTAAGGCTGCTTACACAGGTGACAGAAGGGCGAACAGGCGATGCCTACAATCTCGAAATTCGCACCTGACGTTTACGTAAACGTCAATCATACAAGGCCCCGATGCAACACCCAAGTCAGCCAGCAGCCCCTCTGACACCGCACGTAAAACCCATGAACGAGCAGGAGCGGCAGCTGCAATACCCGGCAGGCGACGCACTACCCGCCCTGGGTGGCGCAGTATCGGTGGCACCCGGTATCAAATGGATTCGCATGGGCCTGCCGTTTGCGTTGGATCACATCAATTTGTGGCTGCTGCGCGATGAGATGGAAGCGCCTGATGGCAGCGGCGGCAAAGTGAAGGGCTGGACGGTGGTTGACTGCTGCATCACGAGCCCGCAAACAAAGGCGCAGTGGGAGCAGATTTTTGCGAACGAACTGGACGGCTTTCCCATTTTGAGGGTGCTGGTCACTCATATGCACCCCGACCACATGGGCCTGGCCCACTGGCTTTGTGATCGATGGCATGCGCCGCTGTGGATCAGCGCGACCGACTACCAGGCCGCCAAGCTGGCCAGCCAAAGCACCACAGGTTTTGGAGGCGTAGCGGCTGCAGCTTTCTTCGCCAGCCACGGCCTGACCGACCCCGAATCGCAGGACAAAATCAAGGCTCGCACCAGCTATTACCCGAGCATGGTGCCCACCGTACCGGCCAGCTACAGCCGGCTTTTGGATCGGGGTGTGGTCACCATCGGCGGCCACGATTGGCAGTGCATCAGCGGCTATGGCCACGCGCCTGAGCACATGGCGCTATATTGCAATAACCTGAACGTGTTGATCAGTGGGGACATGGTGCTGCCGCGTATCTCCACCAACATCAGCGTGTATGAGCATGAGCCTGAAGCTAACTCGTTGGCGTTATTTCTGGATTCCATCAACAAGTTCAACAGCTTGCCTGCAGATGCGCTGGTGCTGCCTTCGCACGGCAGACCGTTCAAAGGCTTGCACACACGCGTCAAGCAATTGCAGGACCATCACCGGGACCGTCTGGCCGACGTATACATTGCCTGCCAGGCAGAGCCGCAAACCGCTGCGCAGATGCTGCCCGTGCTGTTCAGACGTGAGTTGGACCTGCACCAGACGACGTTTGCAATGGGCGAGTCTGTCGCGCATCTGCACCACCTGTGGTTTGCTGGAAAGTTGCGGCGGCGGCTGGGTAAGGACGGCGTATACCGTTTTGGAGCAATTTAAACGTTTTGAGCCTCTGACCCTTGTAGATATTGCTCAAACAGCTATTAAATAAATAGCGCCTCAGACTTCAAGCTGTTGTGAATTTGCCGGCCTCTTCATCCATATGCCCGCTGTGTGCGCAATCCAACGTGTGCATGCCGAACAGCTGCGCATCGGTTGACTCGCGGTGCTGGTGCGAAGGTGTTCACATGAGCCCGGAACTCGCGGCGCGCATGTTGGCCACGCTGCGTGGGTTGACTTGTATTTTTGCGGCTTATATTTGCTCTGGGCGTTTGACGACAAGCATCAGTAGCACTTCAGAGTTGCTGTCGAGCATGTCGCTACTTGCGCTTGCCGGTCAGGTTTTCAAAGCTGGTCCGGTGTTGCCGTCCCGTACAGCCGTGAGTCATGGAAACCGGAATTTCACTTTACTGTGCCCTTCGCTTCAACTGTCACCCGACGGTCCGCCTGCAGGCAGTTGATGAGTGCGGCCTTGCTCATTCGCTTGCTGCATTCAGTGCCAGACACCGGGTCGCG
>JAYUXO010000140.1:0-4668 GCA_043753505.1 Comamonadaceae bacterium | reverse complement strand
CCGGGTCGGCGTACGGCACCACCGTGTTCAAGCCATCGTTACCGCCTTTGAGTTCGATGAGGATCAGGATGCGGTCTGCCGGGCGGTTGGTGTTCTGGACAGTTAGTTGTGCCCAGGTGGGCACATGAGCGGCAGCGCTTGCGGTGGCAAGTAGGGTAGCGAAGTCACGGCGTTTCATGGGTGTCCTGGTGGAATGGGTTGTTCAATGGAAAAGAACGCGAAGGCCGCAAAGGTTTCGCAAAAGTCGCGAAAGATTCAAAAACATCGGATCAAGTTTTTTCTGCATTTCCTTTTGCGACTTCTGCGAAATCTTTGCGTCTTTTGCGTTCAAAAGTCGAGCAACGAAAAACAGCCAACTCACTTCAACTGATACGCCGGATCCAGCGTGAGCATGCGCAGCCAGGCCACGCCAACCGTTCCAGGCGCTATGCTTTGTGTAGCTGCTTGAGCAAGTAAATCAAGGGCTAGAGCCTGTTTTGTTTCTAAAGTGGGCTCTCTGTCGGTGTGCCCGCCATACAGCGCCAGGAAGCGGTCGGAGTCGAACGTGATTTTGGCCATGCCTTCGGCTACGCGCATCACGCCCTCGCGGCCCAGCAGGTTCAGCGCGGCACGCGTGCTGGCCGGGCCTGTGGTGTCAGCGCCGAAGCTGGCTAGCAGGGTCTGGCGAGAGTTGCCCGGTGTCATTTCGCTTTTCATATCTGGGGTCATGGAGTTTTTCATGTCGGTTTGCAGGCTGCGCCCCGCCTCGGCCTTGAATTCCACCGCGCGAAACAGCTGCTCGGTGAAGCGTTTGCGCTCCAGCAGGCTGGTGGCGTTGATCCAGTCGGTGTACCCAGGCCAGCCTTTCACATTGGGGGGTACCAGCAGGTTTTGACCGAGCTGCGCGCTTTTCAGCACGAAAGGCGTCGCGTCGGTGTAGCGAAAGCCAAACTGCCGCACCGTGCCCACCACCAGATCCACCGGCGACTTGATCAGGCTGCCGCGGTTGGCCTGTGACCAGAATGCATCGGACAGCAGCAACTCGCGCAGCACGGTGGCGAGGTCGTATTTGCTGGCGCGAAAGTGCAGGGCGATCACGGCCACGGCTTGCTCGTCTGGTTGAGGGGAAACAAATTCTTTCCACAGCTTGGCTGTGATGAAACGGGCGGCAGCGGGTTGCTCCAGCATCACGTCCAGCGCGGCGTCACCGTCAAAGTTGCCGGTTTTGCCCAGCAAGGTTTTGGGGGTGTTGTCGTGAAAGCCCGGCCGGAACTTGAAGGAGAAGTCGTCACGCTCAATGCTCCAGCCGGTAAAAGCCCGGGCCGCTTCCTTGATGTCAGCTTCCGTGTAGCCGCCACCTCCCACGCCAGACTCGCCCAGCGTGAAAAGCTCCATCACCTCGCGGGCAAAGTTTTCGTTCGGTGCTTCTTTGCGGCTGTTCGCGCCGTCCAGATAGACCAGCATGGCCGGGTCTTTGGCTACCGCGTGCAGCAGGCTGCGAAAGTTGCCCAGCGCCTGCTGGCGTAGCAGTTGGTGCTGGTTCCACATGGCTTGTGAGCGCACGACTTTCTGCTGGGAAGTGGCAAAGTGGTTGTGCCAGAACAGGGTCATGCGCTCAGCCAGCGGGGCTGATGATTCAATCATCTCGCGCATCCACCAGGTTTTCAGGTCCAGGCCTTCGCGCATCTGCTGCTGGCGGGCAGCCTGACGCTCTTCCTGGGTTCTCATCAGGTTATACGGAATGGGCGCGGGAAGTCCTACGAAATCGGGCGCTGGGGCCAGCGGTTTGGCAGTTTTGGCGCGGGCGAGCAAGTCATCGACGGCGCGCGTGGCGCTTTGACCGGTGATGGCCTGCACCTGTGCATGCGTGGGGGCAAAGCCGGTGCGCACAAGCAGGTGGCGTGCCTCTTGAGCGGTAAGTTGTGTGGGTGCAGCGTCAGCCGAAGCGGCTAGAACGCCCAGGGCCAGAAAGACAGCGTACGGGAACCATTGCATCGATTGCTCCTTGGGTTTCATCCTCAACGTCGGGAGCCTGACTTGCGTTCACAGCGACTTGGCAAAGCATATAGAGGCTGGGGCAACAGATGTAACTCTGTGAAAAGCGCAGGCTGAATTCCGGTTTTTCGCGTTTTAAAGTTGTAACAATGGCCGCTGTTACAAATACCGAAAGGCAAACTTCATGACTGCATCTGCTGTTCGTGCCGACAAAATTCTTGTGGTTGATGACGACGCCCGCATCCGCGACCTGCTGCGCCGGTACCTTACGCAAGAAGGTTTTGAGGTCATTTTGGCCGAAGACGGCAAGGCGTTGAACCGGTTGATGCTGCGCGAAACGGCTGATCTGATCGTGCTGGATTTGATGATGCCCGGCGAAGACGGCCTGTCAATCTGCCGCCGCCTGCGCGCCGCCAACGATCGCACGCCCATCATCATGCTGACCGCCAAGGGAGAAGATGTGGACCGCATCGTGGGCCTGGAAGTCGGTGCTGACGATTACCTGGGCAAACCCTTCAACCCCCGTGAACTGCTGGCCCGTGTGCACGCGGTACTGCGCCGCCGCCCCACGCAGGAGGCTCCGGGTGCGCCATCGGCAGAAAATGAAGTGGTGAACTTTGGTCCGTTTAATTTCGACATGGGCTCGCGGGCCTTGCGCAAAAACGGCGAAGAGTTGCCGCTGACCACCGGCGAGTTCGCCATGCTCAAGGCCCTGGTGCGCCACCCGCGTCAGCCGTTGTCGCGTGAAAAGCTGGCGCAACTGGCCCGTGGCCGAGAGTTTGAGCCGTTTGACCGCAGCCTGGACGTGCAGGTCTCGCGCCTGCGCAAGCTGGTGGAGCTTGACGCTGCTTCGCCGCGCTACATCCAGACGGTGTGGGGCGTGGGATATGTGTTCGTGCCGGACGGCACGAATTGAGCGCCGTACACCCAGTGCGGCGGGCCATGCGCCTGCAGGGCTGTTTCTCACACTTGGCGGCCAAAGCTTCATGAACCGCGTGGATCGTTTTGGCCGCGATGCGGGGCCCACCAGCAACATGCCCCTGACGCCAGACGCTGATGCGTCCTGGGACGTAGGCGCCCCCACCTACGCCGATTTGCGTGCGGCCGCACAGCGCAAAGCGCTTCACGAAACAGGCCCTGCGCTGCTGGAGACCGGGCCCGCGCCGATGGAGATGCGACCGCGCCGGGGGCTGAGCCTGTTCTGGCGAACGTTTTGCATGCTGGCATTGCTGCTGATGGGCACGATCGCGGCGTCGTTGCAAACCTTCCGTGCGCTTGAGTTTGAGCCGCGCAGCCTGCAAGCGGCGCAGCAGATTGCCTCGTTGGTCACCCTCAGCCGGTCGGTACTGGCGTCGTCAGACTCGATCACGCGCGTCACACTCATCAAAGCCCTGGCTGACCAGGAAGGTTTACGCATCACACCGCGCGAACCCAAAGACCGCTTTGTGCCGTTGCAAGGCGACGGGACCGAACAGCGCATGACGCAAGAGGTGATGAGCCGCGTGGGCCCCGGCACAGAAATGGCTGCCAGCGTGAACGACGAGCCAGGCCTGTGGATCGGCTTTCGCATCGATAAAGACGACTATTGGCTGATGATGGATCGCTCGCGCCTGACGCCTGCGGGCAACCGCATCTGGCTGGTGTGGCTCCTCATTGCGGTGGGTTTGAGCATCACCGGGGCGGCGTTTATTGCCGGGCGCATTAACAAACCGCTGCGTGAGCTGAGCTTTGCGGCCAGTCGCGTGCGCGAAGGCGATTTTGAAGCCAGCCGATTGGACGAGCAGGTCGCGAGCAGCGAGATTCGCGAAGTCAACATCGGCTTTAACCGCATGGCCAACCAACTGGCCAAGATTGAGCAAGACCGCGCGGTGATGCTGGCCGGCATTTCACACGATCTGCGCACCCCGCTGGCGCGTCTTCGCCTGGAAACCGAGATGAGCGTGGCCGATGAGGTGGCCCGCGAGCACATGGCAGCTGACATCAACCAGCTGGACGCAATCATCGACAAGTTTCTGGACTATGCCCGCCCCGACCATGTGGCACTGCAGCCGGTGTTGCTGGACGATGTGATCGACGCCTGTCTGTACCCGCTGCAAGATCAGGCCGACATCGTGGTGAACCGCGAAACCATCAATGGTCTGTATGTGATGGCTGACGAAGTGGAACTGGCGCGCGTGCTGACCAATCTGCTGGAAAACGCCCGCCGCTACGGTAAGTCGCCCGATACCGGCATCACCCGCGTGGATCTGGCCAGCAAAATCCGCGGCGACTGGGTGCTGGTCAAGGTGCGTGACCATGGCTCTGGGGTCTCGGCAGAGACTCTGCCCAACCTGATCAAACCTTTTTTCAGGGGCGACGCCGCCCGCACCGCCGCCACTGGAGCCGGTCTGGGCCTGGCGATTGTTGACAAAACCATGCAGCGTATGGGTGGCATGTTTGGCCTGGCCAATACGGCATCCGGTGGGCTGGCAGCGCACTTGAAACTGCAGCGGGCCAAGCCGGTAGGCGACGGGATAAAAGTGGTCAAAACGTCTTCCAGCCCAGTTAAATAGTGCACGGGAACCTATTGAATAAATAGCAAATTTCGGGGAAACCGCAGGGGTTATGAAGTTCCCTGAGGTCAACAGCCCATCCTGCTGTCCTACCCGCAGGCGTCTGTGGCCCTTACGTCTGCTAGGGCGAGCTCGAAACACA
>JAYUXO010000139.1:0-4679 GCA_043753505.1 Comamonadaceae bacterium | reverse complement strand
ACCGCCACCGAGCTGGGGAGACCAGCCTTGCCACGTTCGATGCCTGAGCCAAGGCAGTGGTTTGGCGCTTCATTTCGGTCGCGGTTGTAAGGCCGCCTCAATTCTTCAACGAGGTTCGGCCTTCAAAATCACTCGCGCTGATGTCGCTGGGTTGGTCAACGTGTGATTGTTTGCCGTAATGAAGAGCGTCGAAAGTGGCCTGACCGTCACTTCATCAAGGTAAGGCACCACGCCAGGCAGATTGCCCAACGTCAGGCTTGCCCCTGAGGTCACCGTCCCAGGCCGTTGACCGACCACCGTGGTGACCAGTCCCTGAGGTGAGATACGTCGCGCAGCGCCGTTGCGCGCGTCGGCAACATAGAGGTTGTCGCTACTATCAATAGCAATGCTGGTTATATATTCAAACCGGGCCTGACTGCCTAATCCATCTACAAAACCTAAGCCACTGGTACCGGCAAAGATCGTGCTCGACCCATCAGAGCTGATTTTTGTTATGTAGGCCGCGCTGGAGATCGGGGCAGGGCATGTGAAAACAAAATCAGGTGTTGCAGTTTCAGTGGTTGTTACATATAGATTACCCACACTGTCAACAGCTATCTTCGCTGGCAAGATGGTTTTAGATCCAGATGGACGAGCCACCGTACTGACGACACCCGAAGGGCTGATTTTCCGCACAACATAGGTTGCAATGCTTGCACAGCCCACTGAGACGTCGAGCAAATCAACCACAAACAAATTGTCTTTTGAATCGATGGCGATAGCCACCGGGCCGTTGAGCTTGGCCGTGTTGATCGGCCCGTCCACATAGCCTCGATTGTTGGGACCGCCCACCAGTGTGCTCACAACCCCAGCGGGGCTTAAGGTGCGAATGGCGCTGTTGCCCGAGTCAGCCACGAAAAGGTTGCCGCGGCTGTCGACAGCGATACCTTGCAAACGGCCGAATCGGGCACTTGCGCCCGCACCGTCCAGGTAAGTCACGTTTGTGTTTGTACCTCCAGCGATCGTGGTGACAACCCCATTGGTGTCAATTCGACGAATGCGATCCACTTGGGCCGCAAAAACATTACCTTGACCATCTACAGCCAGACCTGTGACGACTGGAAACTTTGCCGCCATGGGCGATCCATCAACCGACACGCTGGAAGCTCCCGGGCCAATCGATTGGATATCGCCAGCCAGCAAGCTGAGCATTCCTGACGGTGCTGGCGTGGGTGCTGGTGTGGGTGCTGGTGTGGGTGCTGGTGTGGGTGCTGGCGTGGGTGCTGGCGTGGGTGCTGGTGTGGGTGCTGGTGTGGGTGCTGGTGTGGGTGCTGGTGTGGGTGCTGGTGTGGGTGCTGGTGTGGGTGCTGGCCCCCCGCTAGCGGGGGGCGCCGAAATTGGAGTATCACCACCCCCTCCGCCACCGCAAGCCGACAAACTGGCGATTAACAACATGGAAGATAAAACGCTTGTCCAGCAGCGTGCGGTTTTGGCGGAGTGGAATGTCATGGTGAATCTCGGTGTGTAAAGCTTGCTTACTTACTGAATGACCGGGGTTTGGCCGTTGGTGTTGGGATAGACATAGCCCAACCAATCGGTCAAATTACCGTCTTCTGTGTATCCGTTGCTTTGCATAGTTGCCAATGCGGTATCAGGGAACGCGGCAAAATCGTCGCGGGCTCTGTTGTACTTGCGCATGAGGCGAACGGTACCTGCCGGTTGTGCAAGTGTCTTTGGGTAAACGTAACCTTCGGTACCGTCAACTTTGTAACCCAGCCAATCGAAATAGGCTAATTCAGCTTGGTTTACCAATACCGTGTCAATATGTCTGGGCGTGCCATTACAAACGGCAGGTGCTAGGCTTCCGTAGGCACCGGGCGCAACTCCTTTTGGTGTGTCGTCACCGCACTTCCAGCTCATGCGCAACAGTGGCTCCAAATCCACCGATGGGCTTTTGGGGTTGATGTGCGTGGTAAAAATCCATACCTCGGCTTTAGGTGATGAAACTGCGCCGGCACCACCCCAAACAAATGGATTTCTCGGGAAACTCCAGTAGCCGCTGATGGCTGACCCATATGCGGAGGCATACCATCCATTGGCCCCAAAGTAGTTTCCATTCGTATGCGGTTTAAGCGTCGCATCCATCGCGGCGTTGGCCATTTGCGGAACGGTTGTGTAGAACGAGTCTGACCGCTGCGCGCTATAGAAAGAAAATAATGGCGCGAGCTTACTGGCATTAGTGGCTATCCCAGTATTGACGGCCGTCAACGCATTAGGCAGGCCGTGGCCCATTTCAGTTGATATCTGGTTTGTCAGGTTCCCGCTTTCGCGGATGATTTGCCGGATTGCTGCAGCATCTAAACGGGGATTAACGGAGCGTACCAACCCCGCGAGTGCCGTGACATGCGGCGCTGCCATCGATGTACCGGTACAGGTACCAATAGCATCGCCATATCCACCTGGAAATCGCGAGCCTGAAAGGTCGGTATCAAAAATGTCCGCGCACTTGAACGGGTCAGAAAGATCCCCGATATATCCGCCCGGATTGCTGTACATGCTGTTGGCAGAGATAGTTGAAACAACATTTTTTGCCGGCCCAACCACTCCGTACTGCGTCGCCACAGAGGAGCCGACAAATTTATTCTGGCCTAGCTGATCCGTTTGAATAATTGACGTAGTCCATCGCGCGCCTAAACCGGTAATGCTTGGTGCAAATACTTCTGTACCTGCAACTGGCAAGACGAAGTAGTCATTTGCCAAGTTATTGGGCGAAAGAAGCTCTGATGCGGAATATGAAAAGTTGCCTGTCGCGCTAACTAAAAGCACGTCTCTTTCCTTGGCATATGCTAACGCAGCACAGAAAATGTGCGCCATGTCTGGGCAGTTAAGGCGTTCTTTGAGCGAGCCGCTGTAATTGATAACCTGCATCCCCGTATCAATTGCTTTTGATAACGCAGTCGCGATAGCACTTTCTTGCTGTGCATTCGAATTAAATGAACTGGATGGGTTTGTAACTGTATTATTAACGAAGGGAAATACCGTCAAGCTACAGTCCGTGCAGCCACCAGTTACGCCAGTAGGGCTTGCCGGAGAAGCAAGGCTGCCATTATTGGCCTGTGCGCCAATAATTCCAGATACGTGTATCGCGTGGTCGAAAACATTTGCCAAAGAATAGGGAAAAATAGTTTGCCCGGGAACGAATTGGGGCCTGTAATTTTTCAAAATGTCTGTATGCGGTACTAACGTTGATCCAACGAACGTACCGGGAAGCTCAACTTCCAAAATCCCAACCTGTGCGTGACCGCGAACCTTATCCCATGCAAATGGGAAATTCATGGCGTGCATACCCCATTGGTATTGCGATTGCAATGTCGTGTTTCCAAACGGAGGTGAGAAGTAAGAGTCGTTCGGTAGCCACGAAGTAACGGCTTCCCGATTGTTCTTAGCCGTTGCTAATAAGCTCTTGTCGCGCTCGAATTGTTTCTGTGCCGCCTGCGCCGCCCCCAGGCTCGGATACCGCAGCACGATGTAGCGCTCCAGCAACTCCCGGGGCGCATTCATCTCCGCGCCCCGCACCCTATCCTCATCGCTCATGCGCTCCGTCCACAGCACGAAGCGGGCATGCGCTGCGCCTTGCACGGCGGCAGTTGTTTTTTGGTCTTTGCTTTGAACAGCTGCCACGAAGGCGCGCTCCAGGCCGGTGGGTTTGCTGGTGGCTGCCGTCGCTTCCGCGTTGCCCTGCGCGGGCAATATTTTTTGAATAGCAGCAGTGTTGCTGTAGTTCAGTAGCACCACCAGTTCGTTGGTCTCGCCGGTTTTTTTGTCTACTTGCAGCACTATCGAGGGTGCGGGCATGACCTCGGGGGCGATGGGTTTGATACCCGGGCCTACTTGCCGGGCAAATGCTCGTTGGTTATAAGGCCCCTTTTCTGCTAAGTCGTCTTGCTTTTGGGCTACTGCTGCCCCCCCCCCCCGAGAAGCGCCAGGGCCAACAGCCAGGAGCTGATGCGTTGAAACGCGTGCATATTAAATTTCCCCATTTGGTTGACGCGCAAGAAAACAGATGTGTGACAGAGTTGCGCGTGACGTCGATTTTGTACAACGTTAATGACAGTTTAACGGCACAAATTGAAGCTGGACAAAACACAGCTGCTGCAGATCTTCGGTCTGTGCAGATGCCGGTCGCCCCACCCCACTGCCTGATAGCCTCAGAGAGCCATCAAGCACATGCGGCTAACAAGCCAATACGCCGCCGCGTTATCCTGCCGCCCATGAACCTGCTCACAAACTCTTTCTGGCGCGCCGCCGCCTACTGCCTGCACCCGCAGGTGATTGCGCTGTCGGTGTTGCCCCTGGCTTTGATGGTGGCGTTTGGCCTGGGGGCCTGGTATCTGTTATGGGATCCGGCCGTGCTGTGGGTCAGCGGCGCGCTGCAGGCCTACACCTGGTTGACGGGGCTGTGGAACTGGCTGCAAGGCCTGGGAATGGGAGGCGTCAAAACGGTACTGGCACCGATCGTGATTGTGGTGGCCATCATGCCGCTGGTGGTCATGCTGTCGCTGCTGGCGGTGGCGCTGCTGATGACGCCAGCGCTGGTGCGACTGGTCGCACAGCGGCGCTTTGACACGCTGGAGCGCAAGAAAGGTGCGGGTCTGGCCACCAGCGTGGCCTGGTCACTGGGTTCCACCTTGCTGGCGCTG
>JAYUXO010000138.1:0-1805 GCA_043753505.1 Comamonadaceae bacterium | reverse complement strand
AATGCCCCCTTCGCAATCGACCAGACCCATGATGGCTTTGGCGGTGGTGGAACGGCCTGAACCATTGCGACCGAGCAAGGCCACAATTTCGCCCGCGTTGACCTCAAATTCCACGCCGTGCAACACGTGGCTTTTGCCGTAATAGGCATGCAGGTTTTCGATTTTTAGCAGCATTCAGTGTCCTCCCGCTTGCTGGTCGGCCACTGAGGAGCCCAAATATGCCTCTTGCACCCGTTGGTTGGCGCGGACCGCCTGCGGTTCATCAAACGCAAGTACCTCGCCATACACCACCACCGCAATTTTGTCGGCCAAACCGAACACCACACCCATGTCGTGCTCGACGGTCAGCAGCGTTTTGCCAATCGTCACTGCCTTGATGAGGCTGATAAACCGGGTGGTTTCTGACTTGCTCATGCCTGCCGTCGGTTCATCCAGCAAGATCACGTTGGCACCACCCGCAATGGTGATGCCGATTTCGAGTGCCCTCTGCTCTGCATACGTCAAATTCACGGCCAGCACATTGCGTTTGCGATCCAGTTTGATCATCTGCATCAACTCTTCGGCACGTTCATTCGCGTCGTGCAGATTCGCCAAAAACTTCCAGAATGAATACTTGTAGCCGAGGCTCCAGAGCACGCCGCAGCGCAGGTTCTCAAATACGCTGAGTTTGGGAAAGATATTGGTGATTTGAAAACTGCGTGACAAGCCCAGACGATTGATTTCATATGGTTTTTTGCCATCAATACGAGCCCCATTGAGCAGCACTTCGCCGCTCGTTGGAGCAAAACGGCCACTGATCAAATTGAAGAGCGTGGACTTGCCTGCACCGTTCGGACCAATTACAGCAACACGCTCACCGGGCGCAACCACCAGATCTACACCACGAATAATCTCGGCTTTTCCAAAACTTTTACGTAAACTTTTTAGTTCTAACGCGTAAGGAATAGTGGTAGGGGTGCTCATGCTGCAGCCTCGCGCCGTTTGATTTCTTTTTCAATCTGCTCTTGAATCTCTCCCCATTGGCGGGAGAACTGCCTGCGCGTCACTTCAAATAGCCCTGCACCTACCAGAAGTACAAACCCGGCACCAAACCAACTGTTCAGACCCTTGGCATCTAACGTGACGCCCATGAAATGCATCTGTCCACCCAGGGCAGAGTTAAGCTGCAAGTGGTAAATCATTTCAATCATGGCTGCAACTCCTACCAATACCACCAAGCCCGTTGCAGCCAACGCCAGATAACTCACCCATAGTTTTCGCAAATGCCCGAATGCAGCGACTCGCACGTTCATCATGATCAAGCTGGCGATGCCACCGGGTGCAAACATCACCATGAACAGGAAAACCAGACCCAGGTAAAGAAGCCAGGCTTTGGTCATTTCACCAAGAAGCACAAAGGCCAGCACCATTAATATCGCGCCGATGATGGGACCAAAGAAGAAAGTGGCACCGCCCAAAAACACGAACAACAGGTAAGCGCCGGATCGTCCGGCACCCACCACTTCTGAAGTGACAATTTCAAAATTAAGTGCCGCCAAGCCGCCGGAAATACCAGCGAAAAACCCCGCAATACAAAAAGCAAAAAAGCGCACTTTCTGCGTGTCGTATCCCACGAATTCAACGCGCTCCGGATTGTCGCGCACGGCATTGAGCATGCGGCCCAGTGGTGTCAAGGTGAAGGCAAACATCAAGCCCGTACAAACGAAGGTGTAAATGGCAATGAGGTAATAGAGCTGAATTTGCGGGCCAAATGAAATACCTAGCGGTTTGTCACCGGCCACGCGGTTGCCTGAAATACCGCCTTC
>JAYUXO010000137.1:0-4682 GCA_043753505.1 Comamonadaceae bacterium | reverse complement strand
GCATGAGCCAAGCCGTGACCACAGTGCTCAAACCGGGCTACGCTCCCATTGAGCAGTACGCCCATGACGGTGCCATGCACCAGGGTGCCTGGACCGACGTGTATGCGGTGGGGAGTGTGCTGTACCAGGCGATGACGGGGCAGACGCCGGTGCAGGCGATTGCGCGCATGGGCACCGATCCGCTCCTCGCAGTGGGTATCCTGTCACGTCAAACTTCAAGGGCAACTTATTCCGATCAGCTGTGCGTGTGCGTCATGAAAAGCATGGCCGTGCAGCCCGCCTCGCGCTTTCAGACCATACAGGCGCTACGGGCAGCGCTGGGCTGGGACCCGTCACAAGGACCGCTACACCCGGTTCCTCCCTCGTTTGATCCATCGGCGACAGCCGTATTTGGCCGCACCGTTAACGACAAGCCCATTGCGTCGGCAGGATCCGCGTCAGCTGCAAATAAAGCTTTTGATCCGCTTGCAACCGTTGTTCCTGCACGCCCAGCGACAAAAACTTTGGTAGACCCAGGCGCAGCGGATACCAGGTCTGTGCAGCCAATGCCAAAGTTTGGTAACGCCGAGAACGTACTTGCTGAAAAGGCATTGTCACCAACGAATGCCAGAACAGCGCTTTGGGCCGGGTTGACAGCCGCCGGACTTGCAATGGCTGCAGGGTTGATTTACCTGATGGGCAGCCCCGCTGATCCTGCAGCCAGCCCACCGGCCACCGTGTCCAGCCCGCCTGTGCCAATTGCGGTTGAGCCCGTCACAGCCGCCCCTGCACTTGCAGTAACCGTCCCTGGACCCACAACACCCGGCCCCCTGCTTGCAGCCGAACCAGTGGCACCCATTCAGGCCGCCGCATCCACTCCGCCGATGCCAGCAATACCGGCCACCAGCTCGGAAGCAGCTGTGCTGGCCAACCCAGCCAATCCCACTGCCAACGTTGCGGTCGACTTGCCCACCACCGGCGTGCTGCGCGTCGAGGTCAAGGATGGTTGGGCTGCCGTGTTTGTCAATGGCGAAGACAGTGGCGTTGCACCGCCACTGATGAGCCTGAAACTGCCGCCCGGCAGCTATGACATTGAGCTGCGCAACCCGGCGTTGCCCACCGTCAAGCGCAGTGTCAAGGTGGTGGCAGGTAAAACCGCCACGCTTCGACATGCCTTTATCAAAGATACACCGCCCACGGCACCAGCCGCGCCTGCAACGCCTGCTTACCCTTCGCCGTCATCCGCTAAACCCGTCACCACCTACTGAAACGCTATGCACACCCTGACTTCCCGTATTTACTGTGTCGTTGCTGCCACCGTACTGGCTGGTTGCGCCGCACCGCCACCGCCCAAACCGATGCCCGCCACAGTTGCGACACAACCGGCACCCGTACCACGCCCTGTGGTGCCAGCCGCGCCAACAGCACCACCGGTGCCTGCAGCGCCTGTGGTGATCGAGCCATCGGCTAGCGAAAAGGCACTGGCGTCTGCCCTGACCAGTTTTGACCGGGGCGACTACCCAGGCGCGATTCGCCAGCTCACGCCACTTTCCACTGACAGTGCGCTGGATACGGCCAGTCAGTTGCGCACCCTGAAAACACTGGCCTTTGCGCAATGCCTGACCCGCGCGATCACGCCGTGCCGTCAAACTTTCGAGCGCGCGTTCCGGCTGGACGGCAAGTTCGACCTGGCCCCGGCCGAACGCGGGCACCCTGTCTGGGGTCCCCAGTTCGATCGCGCTCGCAAGACCGTAAACGGATAACAAGCGGCGTACTCATCACCCTGGCCTGCCGCCTGGCCACTCATGAAAGACCCCGCGTATGTCGCAAATTACCCTGGATCTGGTGTCATTGGACGGTAAGCCGCTGGTTGGATTGAGTCGATGTTTTGAGGGCAGTGGCGGCACCATCGGACGTGACGAGGGCAACACGCTGGCACTGCCCGATACACACCGACGGGTCTCTCGGCTGCACGCAGCGGTCAGCTTTCCTGGCGGTGTGGCCACCATCACCAATTCCAGCGCGGCACTGCCCATCACTGTGGGCGGGCTGCAGCTGGAGTGCGGGCAGGCCATCGCGTTGGTGCCCGGCATCGAACTGGAGATTGGTCCGTATGCCTTGGTGGTTCGCAAGTCCGCTTTTGTGCCAGGAGCGACGCCAGTCAGCCTCCCTGCACATCCACCAGTGCAGGTGCCCGTACTACTGCCAGAACCCGTGGCGCAAGTGCCGCCTTATTCAGCTGCACAACCGGCATCGCCACCGCCACCGATGCCGATGGTCGCATCGCCTTATGACTCCCTGGCCATGCCTGCGGCGGGTGCCGCAGACCCCTTTGCCGACCTGTTGGGCATGGGACCCGCTTCTTTCCCACCGCCTCCGGCGTCCTACACCCCCACGCACCCGCCCGCTTACAGCTCCCCAGCCAGCCCTGCGCCCTCCGCCAACCTGAGTTTTGACGATCCACTGGCAGGCTTGTTGGGCTCCGCAGGGCCTGCGGCATTGTTACGGTCGACTGGCTTACGCGCAGACCCATTGACGGCATTGGATTTGGGGCCTGGCCCATCAGTCGGCCAGTCTCTGGTTGCAGCACACTCGCCACCGCCGTACACACCCCCAGCCTATGCACCCCCAACCAGTGTCATTCCAGACGACTTCAACCCGTTTGATATGCCCTCTGCGTCGGCCCGCAACAGTGCAGACCCCTTGTTATCGATGTTGGACGGCGCAGATGCGGCGGGCGCGCATACGTTGACGCAAGGCGAGCAGTCCATTGACGCGCTGTTCACTGCATCCAGCGGGGGCCGTGCCGACCTTTTGGGCGGTGGTTCATCCAGCGGTGCATTCGGGGGCAGCTACACCGCAGCACCTTTTGGCGCAGCCGCTTCCTTGCTACCGGAAGGTGACAACAGCGATCCGTTGGCCATGTTTGGTAGCCCTGGACCAGGCCACGACAGTTTTGCAAGACCGGTGCGCGACGATCTGGCTGAAGTGGGTGGTGCCTACCAGCCACCTCGCGCCCTGCAGCCTGCTTTGCCAGACCCAGCCTTCTCCTTTGCACCCGCTCCTGCCGCCGCCCAACAACACGCACACCAGCAAGTATTTGCCCCGCCGGCCCCGCCAGCGGTGGCCATGCCCAGCTACCCCGCTGATGCGCTGACCCAGGCGTTTTTGTCGGGAGCCAAGCTCTCTCCCAGCGCCTTGCCCAATGGCTTGACGCCGGAAATCATGACCATCGTGGGCAGTCTGCTGCACAGCGCTACGGGCGGAGCCATCGAGCTGCTGGGTATTCGAGCCAACATCAAGCGCGAGGTGCAGGCCAACGTCACCATCATTTCCAGCCAGGCCAACAACCCATTGAAATTTTTGCCCGATGCTGATTCGGCCCTGCAGCAGTTTCTGGGTAAAAAGATCCCTGGTTTCATGCGACCTGATGAGGCCATGGCAGACGCCTTCAACGACCTTCGTGCCCATGAGCTGGGCGTGATGGCGGGTATGCGCGCCGCCTTGGGCGAAGTGCTGGGCAAGTTTGACCCCTCCATTCTGGAAGGGCGTCTGATTGGGGGCTCACTGCTGGAGCGCGCGCTGCCCGCCATGCGCAAAACCAAACTCTGGGACCTGTATTTGGAGCGCTATGCACTGATCCGGCGTGAGGCAGAAGACGACTTTCAAAGCATTTTTGGCGAAGCGTTCATGAAAGCCTACGAGCGTGAAACCGCCCGTATGAAGGCACAAGGTAGAAGTCAGGGCGCAGGTCGTGGTGCGTCATGAGTGCGCCCGCCGTCGCCATCCGCATTGAAGCGGCCAGTTTTTCGAACGAGGGTGGCCGCAGCTACAACGAGGACTCGCTAGGCGACTGCGAGGCTGTTGGAGCGCTGCGCCTGTTTGTGCTCGCCGATGGTGCCGGTGGACAGGGCGGCGGCGATGTGGCCTCCGCGACTGCTGTAGCCGCGGCGCAGGCGGCATTTGTTGCACTGCCCGCATTTTCTGCCGAAACCCTCAGCCGGTGCATTGCGCAGGCCGACCGTGCAGTGGTCGTGAGGCAGCAAGACGAATCGCGTCTGTCGCGCATGGCCTCTACCGTGGTTTTGTTGCTGGTGAGCTACCAACGCAGCCAGGCCCTGCTGGGCAACCTCGGCGACTCGCGCTGCTACGTGTTTCGAGGGGAAAGCGTGGTGGCGCAATCGCACGACCATAGCCTGGTGCAGCGCTTCATTGACGCGGGCCTGTACCCGGCGGACAAGCTGCGTGAGCACCCCAAGCGAAACGTGTTGTATGCCAGCCTGGGCGCCAACGGTGAGCAAGGCGAACCCTTCATGTTGGGAGAGCCCATTGCCTTGCTGCCGGGTGACGGCGTGCTGTTGTGCAGCGATGGCGTGTGGGAACTGCTGGAAGACGCGCATCTGGCACAGCTACAGGCTAGCAACCCGCACGTCAACGATTGGCGCGACGCACTGATGGCTTCTGTGCAGGCCTGCATGCCCGCCGGACATGACAACTTCAGCGCCTATGTGTTGCGCTGCCTGCCGGCTGAATCAAGCGATGAAGACACG
This sequence comes from Comamonadaceae bacterium, assembly GCA_043753505.1. Taxonomy (GTDB): domain Bacteria; phylum Pseudomonadota; class Gammaproteobacteria; order Burkholderiales; family Burkholderiaceae_C; genus JAAFIW01. Next base: position 153 of record JAYUXO010000137.1, on the reverse strand, counting down.
ATCCCGCCGGGTGTGCGACCCGTGTGGATGGTCGAAGCGGCAATTTGAGAAATTTAAGCAAAATCGGCCACCAGCCCTTGTAGTTACTGCTCAAACAGCTATTAAATTAATAGCACTATTCGGCCAACAGGCTCACATGGCCTTGCGCAAGTT
>JAYUXO010000136.1:0-1806 GCA_043753505.1 Comamonadaceae bacterium | reverse complement strand
CGCGCTGAAACCCTTCGGGTAAGGTGACACGCACGGTGGACTCGATCACACGCGGGCCAGCAAAGCCGATCAGCGCCTTGGGCTCGGCAATCACCACGTCGCCCACAAACGCAAACGAAGCACTCACGCCGCCCATCGTGGGGTCGGTCAGCACGCTGATGTAAGGCAGGTGTTTTTTAGCCAGGCGGGTCAATGCGGCGTTGGTTTTAGCCATTTGCATCAGGCTGAGCAGGCCTTCCTGCATGCGGGCGCCGCCAGTGGCGGTAAAACAGATAAAGGGCACTTTTTGTTCAATGGCGGTTTCCACGCCGCGTACAAAGCGCTCGCCCACCACACTGCCCATGCTGCCGCCGATGAAGTCAAATTCAAAGCAGGCAACCACCAGGCTGATGCTGTGAACCGCGCCACCCATGACCACCATTGCATCGGTCTCACCACTGGACTCCAGCGCTTCTTTTAGCCGCTCGGGGTATTTGCGGCTGTCCTTGAACTTCAGCGGGTCAATCGGCAGCACCTCCTGCCCGATTTCGTAACGGCCTTCAGGGTCTAAAAATGCGTCAAGCCGGGCGCGAGCGGTGATGCGGTGGTGGTGGCTGCAAGTGGGGCACACATTCTGGTTGTGCTGCAAATCGGTTTTGTAAAGCACGGTTTCGCATGCCGGGCACTTGATCCACAGACCCTCGGGGATGCTGCGGCGGTCTGCTGGATCAGACTTGAGAATTTTGGGCGGGAGGAGTTTTTCTAGCCAGCTCATGTGTGTGCTCCTTCAAAGTACGAAAAGATTATGCGTCCACAGCCGCGCTTGGTGCGGCTTCCAGTACGGCATCCCGTGCGGCATCCAATGCAGCGCGAATCTCACGCAAAAACGTGCTGGCCACTGGCACCACCTTGTCGCGCGGCTGCGACTCGATCAGCTGGATGATGCGGCTCCCAATCACCACCGCATCAGCCACCCGGCCCACCGCTTGCGCGGTAGCCGCATCGCGTATGCCAAAGCCCACGCCCACCGGAACGCTTACATGGGCGCGAATGCGCGGCAGCATGTCGGCCACGGCCTGCACGTCCAGATTACCCGCGCCTGTCACGCCTTTTAGCGACACGTAGTACACATAGCCGCTTGCCAGTTGCGCCACCTGGCGCATGCGCTCGTCGGTGCTGGTGGGGGCCAGCAAAAAAATCAAATCAAGCGCGTGGGCTTTGAGCTGTGCAGCAAATTCCGCGCACTCCTCGGGCGGGTAGTCCACGATGAGCATGCCGTCCACGCCAGCTTGCGCTGCATGCTCAACAAAGGCCGTCGCGCCGTGCTTGAGGTTGTAGCGCTCCACCGGGTTGGCGTAACCCATCAGCACCACTGGGGTGTGGTCGTTGTTCTGGCGAAAACTTGTCACCATGGCGAGCACCTGCTGCAAGCCAACGCCCAACGAAAGCGCTTTTTCGCCAGCTTTTTGAATCACCGGGCCGTCGGCCATAGGGTCAGAAAACGGGATGCCCAGCTCGATCACATCAGCACCCGCGGCCACCATGCCGTGCATCAACGCGGGCGTGATGTCGGCAAACGGAAAGCCTGCGGTAACGTAGGGAATCAAGGCCTTGCGGCCTTGGGCATGCAGCATGGCGAAGGTGGCTTGAATGCGGCTCATGACTTCACCACCTGCACGGTGGACAGGCCGCCTGAGACGCCACCTTTGATACCTTGGCCGCGGCAGCTGGGGCGACAGTAAAAGTCAGCATTGCTTAAATCGGCAACGGTGCCAATGTCTTTGTCGCCCCGACCTGAGAGGTTGACCAGAATCGATTGATTGACCC
>JAYUXO010000135.1:0-1806 GCA_043753505.1 Comamonadaceae bacterium | reverse complement strand
GCGCCCAGGGCTGTGGTCATATACGACCCCATGCAGCCCCTACCACCCGAGGAAGACAAGGAGCCCTACAACCCCGGCGCCCAACTGGCCCGCCTGGGCACGCTGGCGCTGGTGGGGCTCTTGTTGGGCAGCGGGCTGCAGCTGCAGCAAAGCGCTCTGTGGCTCATCTGGATTTATATGGCTTTTGTGGCTCTAGCCCTTTTGGTTATTGCTGGAGCAGCTATTAAATTGGGAGTGAATGGAACCCGTTCACAAAACAGTTTGGTACTGGTTGCGGCCCTGGCTGCGGCGTTTGGCGCATGCGGCTTGCGGGCCAGTCTGTTTGCCCAGCAAGCGCTGAACCCCGCGTTGCAGGGGCGCGATGTGCAGGTGGTGGGGGTGGTGGCGGCCATGCCGCAGCGCTCGGAGGCGGGGTTGCGGTTTCGCTTCGATGTGGAATCGGCCACGCTGGAGGGCGCGGCAGTGAAATTGCCACCGCGGCTGTGGCTGGGGTGGTGGGGTGGGGTGCAAAGTGATGGCTTGCAGCGCCAGCCGGGCGACCTGCGTGCAGGCGAGCGCTGGCAGATGACGGTGCGGCTCAAAGCGCCGCACGGCAACCGTAACCCGCATGGCTTTGACTACGAGCTGTGGTTGTGGGAGCAAGGCTTGCAGGCCACGGGCTACGTGCGGGCGGGTCCTAACGACACAGCGCCGCTGCGGCGGGTTGACACCTGGCTGCACCCGGTGGAGCGGGCGCGGCAGGCGGTGCGCGATGCGGTATTCGACAGGTTGAAAAACCGCCAGGCGGCGGGCAAGTCAGACGAACACACCCGACAAGCGGGCATTGTTGCCGCCCTGATCACGGGCGACCAGGCCTCCATTGAGCGGGCCGACTGGGACGTGTTTCGGGCCACTGGCGTGGCGCATTTGATGAGCATCTCCGGCTTGCACATCACGTTGTTTGCCTGGGTGGCGGTGGCGGTGATCGGCTGGCTGTGGCGGCGTAGCACGCGTTTGTGTATTACGGTGCCGGTGCACCATGCCGCGTGGGTGGGTGGGGTGGCGCTGGCAGCGGCTTATGCGCTGTTCAGCGGCTGGGGCGTGCCCGCGCAGCGCACCGTACTCATGCTGGCCACGGTGGCCGCCCTGCGCCTGCTTGGCCTGCAATGGCCCTGGCCACGTGTGTGGCTGCTGGTGGCGGCGGTGGTCATTGCGGTAGACCCGTGGGCGCTGATGCAGCCGGGCTTTTGGCTGAGTTTTGTGGCGGTGGGGGTGCTCTTTGCCAGCAATTCCAGTAACGCCAGTAACGCCAGCGATTCCAATGCTATCAATACAGAAGCTGCTCGAGCAGTTTCCACAAGGGCTGGAGGCCGATTTGTTTCATTAATGCGTGAACAGGGGGTGGTGACGGTCGCGTTGACGCCGCTTTCTCTGCTGCTGTTTGGCCAGGCGTCGGTGGTGGGTTTGTTGGCCAATTTGCTGGCCATTCCGTGGGTCACGCTGCTGGTCACGCCCCTGGCTTTGCTGGGTGTGGCGTTCAACCCGTTATGGGACCTTGCGGCCCTCGCGGTACAGGGCTTGAGCATCGTTTTGGCTTGGCTGGCGGTGGTGCCGGGTGCCAGCGTGTCGCTGCCCGCTGCACCCCTGTGGGCGGGCGCGGCCGGGGTGCTGGGCGGCGTGTTGCTGGTGCTGCGCATGCCGTGGGGCTTCCGGCTGCTGGGTGTGCCGCTGCTGCTGCCGGTGCTGCTGTGGCAGGCACCGCGTCCCGAGCCCGGCCAGTTTGAATTGCTTGCGGCGGACATTGGCCAGGGCAACGCTGTCATCGTG
>JAYUXO010000134.1:0-4699 GCA_043753505.1 Comamonadaceae bacterium | reverse complement strand
GCGCGGCTTTGGCCAGGGCGGGGAAGCTGTAGGCGCTGATGTCGTGCGCAATTTTGAAAGCCTCGCGGGAGAGGCCGTCCAGAAAGTCGCCCGCAATCGCCTCCCGCGGTGCGTAACCGATGGCGTGCACAAAGCCGTCAAACTTCGGCCAGGTTTTTGCCAGATCAGAGAAGAGGGTGGCAATCTGAGCGTCGTCGCCCACGTCGCAGTCAAACACGAGCCTGGAGCCGAAGTCCGCTGCAAACTCAGTGATGCGCTCCTTGAAGCGCTCACCTTGGTAGCTGAACGCCAGTTGCGCGCCCTGGACGTGGCAAGCTTTGGCGATGCCGTAGGCAATCGATCGGTTAGACAGGACGCCGGTGATGAGGATTTTTTTACCTGCAAGAAAGGTCATGGTTTTTAGCGTGAGAAAGTTGTCAAAAAGTCGTCAGAATTGTCGCATGCGTGTTTTCTTGATTCGATGTTGTGTCGGGCTGCTCCTGCTCTCTGGCTTGCCAGCTATCCCCTCCGTGTTTGCGGCGCACGGCTATGCCTTGTGGGGTGATTTGAAATACCCCGCAGGCTTCACACACTTTGACTACGTGAACCCCCAGGCCCCCAAAGGCGGCGAACTGCGCCTGGTCAGCAACCTGCGCGTGTCCACCTTTGACAAATACAACCCGTTCACCATCAAAGGCAATGCGCCCGCCTACCTGAGCGAGCTCATGTTTGAAACCCTGCTGACAGGTTCCATGGACGAGACTGCATCGGGCTACGGATTGCTGGCAGAGGATGTGGAAGTGGCTGTTGACGGCTTGTCCGCAACCTACAAACTGCGAAAAGAAGCCCGTTTTCACAATGGCGACCCGGTACTGGCGATTGACGTGAAGCACAGCTTTGACACGCTGATGGGCAAATACACCTCCCCTGCATACAAAACTGCCTTTGAAGACGTGGCCGCGCTGGACGTGCTGGATGAGCGCACGGTACGGTTCCGCTTCAAAAAACCCAACCGCGAATTGCCGTTGACGGTAGGCGGCATTCCGGTTTTCAGCCGCAAATGGGGTGTGGAGAACGGCAAGACCAAAACCTTTGATTTGGTCGTCATGGACTTTCCCATTGGCAGCGGACCTTACAAAATCGGCCCGGTAAATTTTGGGAAAGATATTACCTATCTGCGCGATGCCAACCACTGGGCTAAAGATCTGAATGTGATGCGTGGGACTTCAAACTTTAACCGCATCACTGTCAAAATATACAAAGACAATACCGCCCGGCTGGAAGCTCTTAAAGCGGGTGAGTTTGATTTAATGCGCTTCTTTTCCGCGGGTGATTGGGCGCGACGGGTTACCGGTAAGAAATTTGATACGGGAGAACTGGTGAAAGGCGAATTCAAGCACCGGTTGCCATCGGGTTTTCAAAGCTATGTACTGAATACCCGTCAAGAAAAACTTAAAGACCCGCGGGTCCGCCAGGCGCTTGGTCTGGCGATGGACTACGAATGGATGAATCGGCAGATGTTTTATGGCGCGTATCAGCGCGTCAATGGGCTGTTTGGCAATACTGACTGCGAGGCAACGGGGACACCGGGTGCGCAAGAACTGGCCCTGCTGGAGCCTTGGCGCGGCAAGGTGCCCGATAACGTGTTTGGCAGCATGACAACCGCGCCTCGTACAGATGGTGACTCGTCACTGCGGGCCAATCTGCGCAAGGCGCTGCAATTGCTCAATGAAGCCGGATGGGACATAAATAATGGCGTATTGCGAAACGCAAGCGGTGAGGCGCTCACACTTGAATACTTGGACAGCAACGAAGGCAGTGTGCGGGTAATTTCTCCCTGGATGCGTGCGCTGGAAAAATTGGGAATTAAATTAAACTTTCGTAGCGTCGACTTTGCGCTGTATCAACAACGCCTGAATAAATTTGAGTTCGATATTGTTTCAATAGCCTACCAAGGCACACACAACCCTGGCCAGGAATTCGCAGATATGTTTGGCAGTCAAGCGGCAAAAACTGAAGATTCTGGTAATTTTGCGGGCGTTAGCAGCACGGCGGTGGATGCACTCATCAAGCAGATGACGGGTGCCAAAACCAAAGCTGAATTGTTACCGGCCTGCCGGGCGCTGGAGCGCGTGATCAGTCACAGTCATTATTTAATTCCCCAATGGACGGCAGGCACCCACCGCATGGCATACAACGCATGGCGCCTGCAAGGCCCCGAAACGATGCCTCCCTATGCAAAAGGCGAGTCATGGGCCGTTGAAACCTGGTGGTCCAAGGCGGCTACCTCAAACAGGCAATAAACCATGATCAGCTATATTCTTAAACGATTGCTGCTCATGGTGCCCACGTTGCTCGGGGTCCTGTTTATTACCTTTGTGGTAGTACAGTTTGTTCCCGGTGGGCCGGTAGAGCAATACCTCGCCGAAGCGAAGGCAGGCGCAGCCGGGAGCACGGAAGGTGGCGGTCTGAGCTACCGGGGCGGACAGGGCGTTGACCCCAAACGACTCAATGAAATCAAGGCTTTGTACGGCTTTGACAAACCTGCTCCGGAACGTTTCTGGCTAATGCTCAAGCAGTTCGCGCAATTTGATTTAGGCAAAAGCTTCTTTCAAAATAAGCCTGTATCGCAGTTGGTGATTGAAAAGTTGCCCGTATCCATCAGCCTGGGTCTGTGGACGTTCTTCTTGAGCTATCTGGTGGCTGTGCCTCTGGGGGTGGCCAAGGCTGTGCGTGCAGGCTCACGGTTTGATCTTGTAACTACCTTGCTGATACTCATTGGTTACGCCATACCCGGTTTTGTGTTGGGTATTTTTCTGCTCGTGATATTCGGTGGCCAATTGCAGTGGTTTCCGCTCCGGGGGCTAACCTCCAGCAATTGGGACGAATTAAGCTGGGCAGCCAAGGTGGTGGATTACTTATGGCATATTGCTTTGCCTGTTACAGCTATGGTGTTGGGTAGTTTTGCGGTCACGGCCATGCTGACTAAAAACTCGTTCTTGGAAGAAATTCGTAAACAATATGTGCTAACCGCGCGGGCCAAGGGATTGAGCGAGCAAAAGGTGCTGTACAAACACATTTTTCGCAACGCCTTGATTCCCATAGTGACCGGTTTTCCAGCTGCGTTTATCGGTTCCTTCTTTGCCGGCTCATTATTAATTGAAACCCTGTTTTCTCTGGATGGCTTGGGGCTCTTAAGTTATGAGAGCGTTATTCGCAGGGATTACCCGGTGGTGCTAGGCACCTTGTACTTATTTACTTTAATCGGCTTGGTTACCAAGCTGATCAGCGACCTGTGTTACGTATGGGTAGACCCCCGCGTGAAGTTCGATTGATGACAGCACCAGTTTCAATATCCCCCAGCCGCCGCGCCTGGCTGCGCTTCAAGCGCAACCGTCTGGGTTTTTACAGCTTGGTGATTTTCTCTGTGTTGGTAATATTAAGCCTGTTTGCCGAGGTGCTTTCCAACGACAAACCATTGGTAGCGTCCTATAACGGCACGATCTATTTTCCGCTATTAAAAGACTACCCCGAAAAAACATTTGGCGGCGATTTTGAAACGGCTACAGATTACCTGGACCCGTTTGTCAAGGAGCAGTTTGCCAAACCTGATAATTGGGCTGTTTATCCGCCCAACCCATACGGCCACAAAACCATCAACTACTTCGCCAAGTCGCCGAACCCCGCAGGCCCCACGGCCGATAACTGGTTGGGTACTGACGACAGGGGCCGGGACCTGTTGGCGCAGTTGATCTACGGCTTCCGCCTGAATGTGCTGTTCGGCCTGGCGCTGACGGCAGTGGGTGTGTTGATCGGCGTGGCGACCGGCGCAGTACAAGGATTCTTCGGCGGAAAAACCGATTTGGCTTTCCAGCGGTTCATTGAAATATGGGGCTCGATGCCCGAGCTGTATTTGTTGATTATTTTCAGTGCCGTGTTCGCGCCCAGCGTGGCATTGTTGCTGATATTGCTGAGCCTGTTTGGCTGGATGGGATTGAGCGACTACGTGCGTGCCGAGTTTCTGCGCAACCGGCAAATGGACTACGTGCGTGCCGCCCGCGCGCTGGGCGTGAGTAACCCTCGCATCATGTGGCGACATATATTGCCCAACAGCATGACACCCGTGGTGACTTTCTTGCCATTCCGGATGAGCGGTGCGATTCTTGCGCTCACCTCGCTGGATTTTTTGGGCCTTGGCGTGCCGCCCGGCACACCTTCGCTGGGTGAACTGCTGTCGCAGGGTAAAAACAATATTGATGCGTGGTGGATTTCGTTGTCTACCTTTGCGGTTTTGGTTATTACCTTGTTACTGCTGACTTTTATGGGCGATGCGCTGAGGGATGCGCTGGATCCGCGGAAAGCGGATGTATGAGATTTCAAAAGTCATTCACCGCAGCGGCGCAGAGAACGCAGAAAAGACGGGTCAGAGGAAGGCAATTTCCGAAGATTGCAATACAACTCTGCGGCCCTCTGCATTCTCTGCGCCTCTGCGGTGAAGGATGCCCGATTTCTGCTTCGCCCCCTGGCTCTGGCGTATGACTCCCCTCCTCGAAGTCAACAACCTGCGCGTGGCCTTCTCAGGTAAAGAGGTGGTCAAGGGTGTGAGTTTCTCCATTGGCGTGGGAGAAAAACTGGCGCTGGTGGGTGAATCGGGCTCGGGTAAGACGGTGACGGCGCTGAGCCTGCTGCGCCTTGTGCAAAACGCTGAAATCAGCGGTAA
>JAYUXO010000133.1:0-1816 GCA_043753505.1 Comamonadaceae bacterium | reverse complement strand
AGCAGCGGCTGGCGGCGGCAGCCGGTTTGCAGCGCAAAAGCAGTGGAATGTATGGGGGCGGGCGGAGTTATTGAATTCAGTTTTTGTGCTGAATCGGGTAGCAGCCCTTGTGAATACTGCTCGAGCAGCTATCAAAAAAGTAGTCCTAAAGCCCCCGGTACGCGCCGGGAAGACCGCAATTGGGGTCAGAGTCCAATTTCGTATGGTTGCTTCGTGCGCCGGTAGATACCGTGTCCTGAATTGGAATCTGACCCCAATTGCTTGTCACTCCATCAAAGTAAACGCATCCATCGCCAGCGTGCCATACATCACCTCGCGGCTCAGGTAGTTCACTTGCACATCAGCCGATTGCCCCAAACCACCTGCTCCCAGCGCAAAAAACAGCGGCAGGAAGTGGTCATCGGTCGGGTGGGCGCGCACCGCTTGGGGGGCCTGGGTGCGGTAGTTCAACAGCGCGGGCAGGTCGCGGCGCGCTACGGCCGCTTCTACCCAACGGGCGAACTCGGTCACGTAAGGGGCTGGTGCATCGAGCAAGCTGGGCCGTCCATTGAAAAACTCTTCCAGGTTGTGCGTCATGCTGCCGCTGCCGATGATCAGCACGCCTTGTGCACGCAGGCTGGCCAGAGCCTGACCCATGGCGTACACCTCGCGTGGGCCCGCGCGGGCGGGCAGGGCCACTTGCACAACCGGCACGTGAGCGGCGGGGAACAGGTGCATCAGCGGCACCCAGGCCCCGTGGTCCAGCGGGCGCTTCGCATCAGCTTGCGCGGCAATGCCTGATTGAGCCAGAAGATCAATCACCTGCAGGCCCAGGGCAGGGTCGCCGGGCGCAGGGTACTGCAGCTGGTTCAGCGCAGGCGGGAAGCCGCCAAAGTCGTGCCAGGTGGCGGGCGCGTGGGTCGTCATCACGGCCGGGGTTTGCGCCATCCAGTGGGGCGACATGATGACCACTGCTTTGGGGCGTAGCTGGTCGCCTGCCGTTTTCAATATTGCTCCCGTAGCGCCTGATTCAACAGCAAACATCGGCGAACCATGGGAGACGAACAGGCTGGGTTGCACCGCCATATCAAACCGTCCCGGCGGCAGTTTGCCCTGCCGTTTGATCGGTTATTTGCCCCGCAATTTGTCTCAGGGCCTGCTCGAACGCTTCGGGCGGTTGGCCGCCTTGAATCAGGTGCTGTTTGTTGATGACCACCGACGGCACGGCGCTGATGCCTTGCGACTGCCAGAACTGCTGGGCTTGTCGCACCTCGGCGGTGAATTCATCGCTGGCCAGAATCTGCGCGGCGCGCGAGGTGTCCAGCCCCACGCTGGCCGCCACGCGCACCAGCACCGCATGCGAGGCGGTGCTGTCACCGTCAGTGAAATACGCGCTGAGCAGCGCTTTTTTCAGCGCCAGTTGCAGCTGTGCACTTTGCTCGCCGGCCCAATGCAGCAGGCGGTGTGCGTCAAAGGTGTTCCACATGCGCGAGCGCCCCTCCAGGCGGAAAGTGAACCCTACCGCTGCGCCGCGCTGGCGCAGGGTTTCGCGCATACCGACTTGCTGCTCGGGGGTGGAGCCATACTTTTGCGTCAGGTGCTCAGTCACGTCCTGACCCTCAGGCGGCATCTTTGGGTTCAGCTCAAAGGGCTGGAAGCTGATAGATACCGGAACCGCAAAGTCTGATTCGCCACCCAGCTTTTCCAGCGCCCGCTCCAGACTCCACAAACCCACGGCGCACCAGGGGCAGGCCACGTCGGAGACGAAATCGATTTGAAGGGTTTGGGGCATGTTGGGCTTTCGCATTGGGTGGCCAGGTATCAAATCTCGCTCAAG
>JAYUXO010000132.1:0-11468 GCA_043753505.1 Comamonadaceae bacterium | reverse complement strand
TGGCGCAGCCGTTTCATCGCGCAGCATGGCCAGAAAGGAGAAAGCGCGTGGAAAGGTATTTACACCGTGGCCTCGCTGCTGGGTTTTGGGCTCATCGTGTGGGGCTATGGCCTGGCGCGCCAGCAGCCGGTGGTGTTGTGGGTGCCGCCGCGCGGGATGGCGCATGCAGCGGGGTTGTTGATGGTGGTGTCGTTCATCTTGCTGGTGGCCACTTACGTGCCGCGCAACGCCATCAAAGCCCGGCTGAAGCACCCGATGGTGCTGGCCACCAAGGTGTGGGCGCTGGCGCATTTGCTTTGCAATGGCAATCTGGCTGATGTGCTGTTGTTCGGCAGCTTTCTGGTGTGGGCGGTGTTCAGCTTTCGGGCTGCAAGGCAGCGGGACCGCGCGGCTGGCACGGTGTATCCCGCAGGCACCGCGCAGGGAACCGCCATCACCGTGGTGGTCGGCTTGCTGGCCTGGGCAGGGTTTGCGTTCTGGGCGCACCGGGTGTTGATCGGCGTGCAGCCGTTTGGGGTGGGGCTATGAGCGATGACGCCAAAGCCGATGACACGACAAACACCCCTGCCCGCAACGTGCTGGGCCAGCCACTGGTGCCCTGCTCGTTTGACCCGCTGACCGGCTACTTTCGCGATGGTTGCTGCAAAACTGACGAGAGTGACCACGGCACGCATGTGGTCTGCGCGGTGATGACGGATGCGTTCCTGCAGTTCTCGCTTTCCAAAGGCAACGACTTGATCACCCCACGCCCGCAATGGCGATTTCCTGGTCTGCGCGCGGGTGATGCGTGGTGCCTGTGCGCGGTGCGCTGGCAGGAGGCGTTAGCGGCGGGCTGCGCGCCGCTGGTCAAGCTGGAAAGCACGCACCAGAAGGCTTTGAGTTTGCTGGCGCTGGACGATCTGCGGCGGCTGGCTTGGCTGGGTGACGATGCGGATAGTGAGCCGCCTGCTGCGCAGACGTAGCAGATTTAGATCAAAACAGGCCACAGCCCTTGTAGAAATTGCTCAAACAGCTATATTAATAATAGCAATCTGAGTTGTTCTCTATTGGTCCGGTTTGATGAAATAGAAACCGTTCGCCCGCTTCAAGCCGGCTTGCGCGACTGGCGCAAGGACACCGCAGCCAGCAGCCACAGCAAGCTACCCCACAGCAGGCCTGCCGAACCACCACCACCGTCACCCGAAGGAGCGGGCGTTGGAACGGGAGCAGGTGTGGGTGCGGGTACGGGAGTTGGGGTTGGCGTAGGTGTCACTACAGCGCTTGCCAGGGCGCGCTGTACCGCTTTTTCTGCATCCAGTAACCCCGGCCCGCAAGTGGCGGTGGTGCAGTTGCATACGCTGCTGCCTGTGCCCACGCAGCTCGGAAAACCAGCCACGCCCACATGCGGTCGCGCCGTCTCGCGCAGGAAGGCAATCAGCTGGGCGGGGGCTAGCGCGGGGTTCACGGCGAGCATCAACGCCGCCACGCCAGCCGCCAGTGGCGCCGAAAAGCTGGTACCCGATTTGGTGCCGTAGCTGTCGCTCACAGGGCTCTGGGTGCCGGTGTTGTCGGTCGAAAACAAGGCGGTGGCGCCGCTGCCGCCGGGCGCCATGATGCCCATGGCCGCACCCACGTTGGAGTAACTGGTCTTCAGGCCGTTTTGCTGTACAGCGCCGACCGCCAGGACATTGCGGCAATCAGCCGGGCGCGTCAACGGCCCGCTCTCATTACCCCCCGCCACCACCACCAGCACGCCCGCAGCGGTCACTTCGTCAATCACGCTCTGGTAGCTGGCCGTGCAGGCACTGCTGCCGCCAAAACTCAGGTTGATGATGCGGGCCGGATTGGGGTTGGCAGGCAGGCCGACGACCGGGAGACCCGCCGCCCAGCGCATGCCGTCCAGAATGTCGCTGAGCAACGCGCCGCACTTACCGGATACGCGCAGGGGCAGGATGCGGCCATTCCAGTTCAACCCCGCCACGCCCAGCGCGTTGTTGGTGGCCGCGGCAATCTGGCCCGCAATAAAAGTGCCGTGCCACGAGCTGTCTTCCACCGCGCAGCCGGTGAACAGGGCGCGGTTGCGCTGAATGTCGCTGCTGCTGACCCAGTCGCCTGGGTCGCTGGCGTCGGCGTCCCGGCCATTGCCATCGTTGGCATATTCCACTTCGCTGATCATGTCGTAGCCGGGCAGCAGGCGGCCCGCCAGGTCGGGGTGGCTATAGCGCGCACCGGTGTCCATCACGGCCACCACCACGGCCGGGTTGCCGGTGGTGGTGTCCCAGGCGGTGGTGGCGTTCAGGGCGCTGGGAAACAGGCCTGAGCGCTGCAGATGCCACTGCGTGCCATAGCTGGTGTCGTTGGGCACGGCCATGCGTTTGAAGCGCACATCGGGTTCCACCGACAGTACATCGGGGTTTTGCGCCAGACGAGTTATCGCAGCGTCCAGCGCCACGCCTTGCAGCGGCGCGTCCAGGCGCATCAGGTGGTGCTGGGCGTTGATCTCGCCGTGGCGCTGCAAACGCAGGCCCGCATCGCGCGCCACGGCGGTGATGCGCTCACGGTTGCGCTGGAGAAGCTGTTCCCGGTCGAGCGGCTTGCTGTGGGCAGCCTGGGTGAGGTCGCGGGCGCTGGCCGGGTCTGCCTTCAGCTGGACGATCAGGCCTTGTACGGGCGTGGTGTCTGACTGGGCATGTGCAGGAACGACGGGTGCCAGCAGCGCCGACCAAACGGCGAGCAACGCCACAAAAGGGGTACGTTTTGTCATGGCGCGTTGTAGCACGCCAGGTGGGTGCAGCCGATGACCGCCTGCAACGGTGGCAGACTTTTACGCCTGGTTTACAGCCCGGGTTGCGGCCCGGGTTGCGGCACGGGTAATGGCTCGGGCAATGGCTCGGGCAATGGGTCAGGTTGCGCTTCAGTCCGCAAGCCCTCTGCATTGCGGCGCGCCAGTGCCTGCTCGATGTTGGCCAGCTCAATGCCATACATCTGGGCAAACTCAGCCGGGCTGCGGCCGCTGGCGTCGTAGGCGCGCAGCAAGGCCTCGCGTTTGGCGGCGCGCTCTGCCAACAAGGCCAGTGCGTCGTTCAGGGCTGCTGTGGCCGACACGTCCTGAATGCGCACCCGCTCGACATAGTCAGCGACTTGCAGGCCCGAGGCCTCAATGGCTGCCACGATGCGCTCCAGCAGGCGCGGCCCCAGGTTCTCGCGCGATCGCGCCTGACGGCGGCGGTACACCTCCCAAATGGCGTGGTGCACATGCTCGGGTGCCAGGTCTTCCACCGGCTGGCCCAGCAAGTCGTAGCGTTTCTGGCTGCTCGACACCGCCTCCAGGTAGCGCGTGGAACGGGCATGCTGACCCAACGCCAGCTTCAGGTCGTCTTTCTTGAAATCATCGGGGTGCAAGGCCAGCAACTCCTGGTACACGCCCAGCTTGAGCGGCAAAAAGCGCGCACCAAACATCTGCGGGTACAGCGCAAACAGCCGTTCCAGCACAGCTTGTACAGCAGCCTGGTCAGCAACAGTGGGCTTTGGTTTGCGCGGCGGGGCAACAGGCGCAGAGCCGTCTGCCACCTGGTCGGGCACGGGAGTGGGGTCGGGAGCGGAGTCGGTTACCGGAACGGTCACAGGGTCGGGAACGGATTCAGAAACAGGGATAGAAACAGAGTCAGTCATGTCGCAGCGGGGAGGAAAACAAGCGTGGACTGTAATGCGCCCGGGTCTGGTGATCGCGCAAGGCAAAATCGCCGCCATGAAAATTGAACACAACACCGTTGTCACCCTGCAATTCAAAATTGCCGATGCCCAGGGCAAACCCATTCAAAACAGCACCGAGCCCATGGTTTACCTGCACGGCGGCTATGAAAACACCCTGCCCAAAATTGAAGCGGCGCTGGACGGGCAAGCCAAGGGCCATGAAGTGCGCCTGAACCTGAGCGCCGAGGACGCATTCGGCCTGCGCGACGAAAGCCTGGTGCGCACCATTCCCAAAGCCGATTTCCCACCCGGCGTGAAAGTGGGCGGCGAGCTGGAAGGCCGTACCGACGACGGCGCGCCGCAGATCTTTACCGTGATGAAAGTCAAGGGCGACAAGGTGCTGCTGGACGGCAACCATCCACTGGCCGGCAAGGCCCTTCGCTTCTGGCTGAAAGTCACCGACGTGCGCGCTGCCACTGAAGAAGAAATAACGCACAAGCATGTGCATGGCGAACACGGGCATCAGCACTGATCTGCTGTGGCATTCAAACTCAGCCCTAACTCCCTGTTTGCGGTGCTGCTGCGCTCGCCCTGGTGGGTCAGCGTGGGCGTGGCGTTGCTATTCATCGGTGCGTCCATCGCGCTGCTTCCCGCGCAGTACCGCGTGTTCGGTGCTCTGGGCGGCGTGCCGTTCTGGGTGATTGGCAGCATCTGCCTGGTGCGGCAGTTGCGCGCACCCAGCGCCAGGCAAACGCAGGCGCTGCTGGCATCGGTCAACGCCCTGTCGTGGCGCGAGTTTTCAGCGCAGCTGGAAAAAGCCTATCAACGCCAGGGCTACACCGTCGTGCGGCGCAGCGGTGCCGCCGACTTGGCCATTACACGGGCGGGCCGCACCACGCTGGTGGCAGCCAAGCGCTGGAAAGCCGCACGGCACGGGGTAGAAAATTTGCAGGCGCTGCATGCGGCGGTGCAAGCCGACGACGAGGCCAGCAACGGCGTGTATGTGGCCTTGGGCGAGTTGAGCGATCAGGCAGCGCTGTACGCGAAAAGCCACGGGGTGGTGGTGGCCCGCGCGGAGCAACTGGTGGGGTTGCTGGCTTGATTTCCAAATTTTAAATATAAAGAAATATCGCCTGTAGCCCTTGTGTTTATTGCTCAAACAGCTATTGAATTAAGAGCGCTTAAGTCCATCACCACAACGCCAACAGCCGCCGCCCGTGGGGCGAGCAGACGAACAGGAGGGCACTTGTGTTCAGCAAGACCGTTGTCCAGAAAACGGATCTGAAAGCTGCCTTGGTCGACTTGTGACGTAAAAATTGCTGCGCAAGCAGCGCCCCGGGCCATCCACCTGCCAGCGCCAATGCATGAAGCGTGCTTTCGGACGTTCTCCGGCTGTTGCGAATAGCGGCTGATTTGTCTCGCCAGTAAGCCAAGAATGCCACCACGCTGGTACCCACGTAGACCATCGCCAGCACCAGCGGTGGCTTCCAAAAAATGCTGATCGCCAGACAAACACCCAGAAAAAGCGGGATGGCTAACAGCGTGGCGGCACCCCATTTCGCAGGCAACTCACGCGGCTGCCGCGTCTTGGGATTGTTGCGGGTGCTCTGCTGCGCTTGGCGAACCACAACCACATGCTTTGCCCGCTTCTTGCCTGTGGGCCCCAACTCAACCTCGAACAACAGCATCTGGCCGAGTGGCGGTCGATTTGGTTGTCTGCCAAATGCCGTGACGTGAACAAAAACCGCCTGCCCACCTTGAAGCGGTTCGATAAATCCGAAACCGCGCTCGTCATCCCATGATTTGAGCGTTCCCTCAAAGCGCATGTTGCCTTGCTGGGTAACCTACTTCGCCACCACCCGCACCATCTCCAGACATTTGTTCGAGTAGCCCCACTCGTTGTCGTACCAGCTGATCACCTTGATGAAGGTGGAATCCAGGGCGATGCCGGCATCGGCGTCGAACACGCTGGTGCAGGGCTCGCCGCGGAAATCAGTGGCCACCACTTTGTCTTCGGTGTAGCCCAGCACGCCTTTCATCGCACCCTGACTTTGCGCTTTCATCTCGGCGCAAATTTCGGCATAGGTGGCGGGCTTTTCCAGCTCCACCGTCAGGTCGATCACTGACACGTCGCTGGTGGGTACGCGAAAGCTCATACCGGTGAGTTTTTTGTTCAGCTCGGGAATCACCACGCCCACGGCTTTGGCCGCGCCGGTGCTGCTGGGAATGATGTTTTCGAGAATGCCGCGGCCACCGCGCCAGTCTTTGTTGCTGGGCCCGTCTACCGTTTTCTGGGTGGCGGTGGTGGCGTGCACGGTGGTCATCAGGCCACGCTTGATGCCCCATTTGTCGTTAAGCACCTTGGCCACTGGGGCCAGGCAGTTGGTGGTGCACGACGCATTCGAGATGACGGCTTGACCAGCATAGGTTTTGTCGTTCACGCCGAACACGAACATGGGCGTGTCGTCTTTGCTGGGGGCCGAAAAAATGACTTTCTTCGCGCCCGCGGCCAGGTGCTTTTCGCCAGCGTCTTTGGTGAGGAACAAGCCGGTGCACTCCAGCACGATGTCAGCCCCCACCTCGCTCCACTTCAGCTCGGACGGGTCTTTTACGGCGGTCAGGCGGATACGCTTGCCGTTGACCACCAGAGTGTCGCCGTCCACTGCAACCTCCCCCTTGAACCGGCCATGCACCGAGTCATAGGTCAGCATGTACGCAAGATAATCGGGCTCCAGCAGGTCATTGATGGCGACGACTTCAATGTCAGGGAAATTCTGGATGGCGGCGCGCAACACCATGCGGCCGATACGTCCGAAACCGTTGATGCCGAGTTTGATAGTCATGGAAAGGGTCTTTCTCTTGGGTTCAAGAATGGCTCAGATCCGGCAGCCGAGTTGGCCCCTTTTGCTGTTTTCAAAGTAAGTCAGGTCGCCCGGGCAAACCAACCTGGGCTGTGGCACTGCCGTATTGGTCGGCGCACTACAAGTGAACGCCTGGGTTTTCTTGTTGACGCCAGTTTTTCCCAGTGCCCAACCGACCGGGCAGGTTCTGGCGGGCTTGATGGCAGGGGTTGCAGAGACCGCAGGGTTCGCAACTGTGGTTGCAGGGAGCGCGGCCACCATCACTTGTGCTTTTTGTGTTCGCCCACCGCATTTAGGTTTGGCCGCCACGCCCGCAGGTTCCACCATCAGTTCATAGTTGCCGGGTTTGGCGTAAGCGTGCGTGGCAACAAAGGGAATGTCTTTTGCGTTGCTAATTTTGATGTCCATGGTCTGACCGTCACCCCAATGCAAGCGTACGCCGCAATTGGTGCCGCTCATGACATCCAGATTGATCGTGGCGCGGGCTTGTTCGCCCGCCTTGATCTGCACCGGCTCGACCGACAGGCCTGACAGCAGTTGGGCAGCGGCGGGAGAGGCCAAAGCAAACGCGGCACAAAGCGTGACAGGTGTGCGCCACAGCACGGAAGGCCGAAATACGGAAGAAAAAGTAACGGGGAATGCATGCATGCTGAAATCTCCTTGGGTGGGTTGAGGTTGTCGGTTTGGGGTGATGAACTAATGCGCTGCAAGCACGGCTTGTACCGTGTGAGCAACATTGTCGGGCGTAAAGCCGAAGTGCTTGAACAGCACCGGCGCGGGTGCCGATTCGCCATAGGTGTCGATGCCCACCACGGCGGCACAGCCGTATTTCCACCAGCCATCGCTCACGCCCATCTCGACCGCAATGCGTGGGAGTCTGGCGGGCAGCACGCTGGTTTTATAGTCAGACGTTTGACGATCAAAAGTTGTGGTAGACGGCATGGATACGACTCGAACAGCTATCTTTTTCGCAGCAAGCAGCGCTTGCGCCTTGAGCGCCAGTTGCACCTCGGAGCCGGTGGCGATCAGCACGGCTTGCGCTTTTTTCTTCAGGCCCACTTCAGACGGCTCGGCCAGCACATAAGCGCCCTTGCTGATGTCTTGCAGGCACGCTTTTGGCGAGTCATTGAAACGCGCCTTCGGCGCGTAGGCAATGTTCTGGCGGCTCAGCAGCAAGGCGGTCGGCCGGGTGGTGTTTTGCAATGCAACTGTCCAGGCAACGGCCGTCTCGGCCGTATCGCCCGGACGCCACACATCGAGATTGGGGATCAGGCGCAGGCTGGCCGCGTGCTCCACCGATTGGTGCGTGGGCCCGTCTTCGCCCAGGCCAATGCTGTCGTGCGTGAAGACGTGAATCACGCGCTGCTTCATCAGCGCGGCCATGCGAATGGCGTTGCGGCTGTAGTCGCTGAAGGTCAGGAACGTGCCGCCATAGGGGATGTAGCCACCGTGCAGGGCCACGCCGTTCATGATGGCCGCCATGCCGAACTCGCGCACGCCGTAGTTGATATGGCGGCCCACGCGCTTTGGCGTGTTTCCTGCTCCAGTGCCGTCTTCCGTCATCACCACATCCCCCGCCAGATCAAAGCGCAGCGGCGGTGTGCTTGAGGTGTTGGTCAGGTTGGAGCCGGTCAAATCGGCGCTGCCGCCCAGCAGCTCGGGCAGGGCTGCGGTGAACGCTTCCAGTGCCAACTGACTGGCTTTGCGCGAGGCTACCGTGTCGCCCTTGGCGTGCGCAGCCAGCGCCGTGTCCAGCGCCAGCTTGGCAAAGTTTTTGGGTAGCTGGCCCTTCATGCGGCGGGTGAATTCGGCGGCCAGCGCAGGGTGGGCAGTTGTATAGGCGGCAAAGCGCACGTCCCATTCAGCCTCAGCTGCCAGACCTTTGGTTTTCGCGTCCCACGCGGCATAGATGTCTTGTGGAATGTGAAAGGGGGCGTACGGCCAATTCAACGCCTCGCGCGTCAGCTTGATTTCCTCAGCCCCCAGCGGCTCGCCATGCGCCTTGGAGGTGTTGGCCCGGTTCGGACTGCCCTTGCCGATGTGGGTTTTGCAGATGATGAGGGTAGGGCCGTCGGTGTTGTTTTTGGCGTCTGCCAGGGCGCGGCTCACAGCCTGCACGTCGTGGCCGTCGACAGGGCCAATCACATGCCAGCCGCAAGCCACAAAGCGCTGTGCGGTGTTGTCGATAAACCAGGGTTTGACTTGTCCATCAATGCTGATGCCGTTGTCGTCATACAGCGCCACCAGCTTGTTCAGTTTCCAGGCTCCGGCCAGCGCGCAGGCCTCGTGGCTGATGCCTTCCATCAGGCAGCCATCGCCTAAAAACGCATAGGTGTGGTGGTCCACGATGGTGTAGTCAGGCTGGTTGAATTCAGCCGCCAGCAACTTTTCGGCCAGCGCCATGCCCACTGCGTTGGTGATGCCCTGGCCCAGCGGGCCGGTGGTGGTTTCCACGCCTGGGGTGACGCCGTGCTCGGGGTGGCCAGCGGTTTTGCTGTGTAGCTGACGAAAGTTTTTCAGCTCGGCCATCGGCAGTTTGTAACCGGTCAAGTGCAGCAGCGCATAAATCAGCATGGAGCCGTGGCCGTTGGACAGCACAAAGCGGTCGCGGTCAAACCACTCGGGGTTGCGCGGGCTGTGTTTCAGGTGCCCATGCCACAGGGCCACCGCCATGTCAGCCATGCCCATGGGCGCGCCGGGATGGCCTGAGTTGGCTTGCTGCACGGCGTCCATGGACAACGCGCGCAGTGCGTTTGCCATGTCTGCCTGGGTGGCACTTGCCATGTTGGCCTGGCTGGCATCGGTTGGGGTGGGGGTGTCGGCCATCGTGGGTGCTCCGGGAGATTTCTAGTAGCGGGGTGGCGGGGCGCGAGGGGTGCGCGTGTAAAGAGTTGCAGATTTTACGGGCTCCAACTGGCGTGAATTCCATCGCAGTTTCAGCGCAGGACGCCGCTGTTGAATGCTCTAAAGTCACGGCATGCAAGGCCTACACCTCACCGCCGACCTCCACCAATGCCGTTGCGATATGGGCTGGTTCACTGATGCTGCGCTATTGGGTGACTGGTGCCTGCAAGCGGTGCGTGCGGTGGGTTTGAAGGCCGTCAACCAACTGTTTCACACCTTTCCCTCGAGCGCGCACGGCCCCGGTGGCATTACCGCCACCATTCTGCTGGCTGAATCTCACCTGTGCATTCACACCTGGCCCGAGCAGCGCGCGGTGACGCTGGACGTGTATGTGTGCAACTTCGGCGGCGATCACTCGGCCAAAGCGCGTGGGCTGATGTTTGCGCTGACGCAACGCTTCCAGCCTGAATGGACCGAGCAGCGCTCGCTGGACCGGGGCCAGGAATCTTGAGCGCGGTCTTAAGTGCTGTCTTGAAGGCTCAAGCCCTGATCCTGGCCGCTGGCCGCGGCGAGCGCATGCGCCCGCTGACCGACACCTGCCCCAAACCCCTGCTGCCGGTGCGCGGCAGGCCGTTGATGCAGTGGCATCTGGAAGCGCTGGGGCGGGGCGGCTTTGACCGGGTGGTGGTGAACACGGCCTGGCTGGGGGAGCAGATTGAACAGCAGTTTAAGAGCGTTTTTGCCCTTCAGCCCTTGTCAATACTGCTCAAACAGCTATCAAATCAGGAGCGTTTGAAGTCTTTGCACATGACCTATTCCCACGAAGGTCGCGACTTCGGCGGTGCGCTGGAAACCGCTGGTGGCATCGCCCGCGCGCTGCCACTGCTGGACGAGGTGTTCTGGGTGCTGGCGGGCGACGTGTTCACGCCAGACTTTGCGTTCACGCAAGCGGCCTTCGATGCTTTCGCGGCCAGCAGCAAGCTGGGCCACATCTGGCTGGTTCCCAACCCGCCGCACAACGCCAAAGGCGACTTTGGTTTGTCTGCGAATGGATTGGCGCTGAATTTGCCGCCTGCGACCACCGCCGAAAAGTACACCTTCTCCACCATCGCCCTGTACCGCCGGGAACTGTTCTTGCCGCCGCATTGCGCTGTGGCGTCAGGAAACCCAAACGGCGAAAAAGCCCTGCTGGCCCCGCTGCTGCGTGCTGCAATGGACAATCAACTTGTGACAGCGCAGTTGTATGAAGGTGCCTGGACCGATGTTGGAACGGCTCAGCGGCTGGAACAATTGAACGCAATGTGATGACCCGACCCGTTACGCCTACGCAGTCGCGCCTGAGCAGGAATGACGACCATTTAAGGCTCTTACGAAGTGAACCCATGAGCGACTTAACCGCACCACAACCTGACCACCCTCCACGCGCTACGTTGCCCCAAGCCCGGGTCGCTTTTGACACCGAAGCCCGCTTTCTGATTCGTGCCCAGCCCGGTGTCAACCGGCTTGAGCGCGGCCTGGAGCTGCTGCGAAAAGCACAAGGACAAACCACATGACCACCATCAACGCCCCTTACACCCAACGCCGCGCCCGCCTGGCCGCCCAACTCGGCCCGCACGGCATCGCCATCATTCCCACAGCACCGGCCCGTGCGCGCAACCGCGACACTGACTACATCTACCGCCACGACAGCTACTTTTATTACCTGACCGGTTTCACCGAACCGCATGCCTGGTTGATCATCACTGGGGACGGTGCCACCACGCTGTTCTGCCAGCCCAAAGACCTGGAGCGCGAGATATGGGACGGCATTCGCTTAGGCCCACAAGCTGCGCCTGAGGCAATGGGCGTCGACGCGGCCCACCCCGTGGGTGAGCTGGACGCGCAGCTGCCCAAGATGCTGGAAAACCGCGACGCAGTGTGGTTCCCGTTTGCCATTCACAGCGGCCTGGAGGCGCAGGTGGCGCAGTGGCTGAACGCCGTGCGTGCCCGCGTGCGCTACGGCGCGCTGTGCCCCGAGCGGCTGGTGGACGCATGCAGCGTGCTGGACGAGATGCGCCTGGTGAAAGACGCGCACGAGCAGGACGTGATGCG
>JAYUXO010000131.1:0-4712 GCA_043753505.1 Comamonadaceae bacterium | reverse complement strand
ACCCTTTCGCCGCCAAGCTACGGCTGGTGCGACAAGACGAACTGCTGGCGTCCTACACAGGCTCCATCCTGATGCTGGGTGCTTACTTCGGACTGTTGGTACTGGGCATTGCGGTGGCTGGCACGCTCGGTTACGCGCGTCGCGACAGACCGTTGCAGGTGTTTGCCATGAACCTGCTGCTCATGGGTCTGACCGCAGCTGCGCTCGACGGTGTTGCCCGTGTGTATTTGTGGCCTGCGTGGCCGCGTTGGAACGACCTGGCACCCACCGCGCTGGGGTATGCCGTGTTTGCCTCGATGGGCCTGCTGGTGCACAGCGCGGTGGCGGGCATTCAGCAGATTGCGCGCGTGCGCCGGGTGTTGCTGGCAGCGTCGGCGCTGGGGGGCGCCATGTTTTTCGGGGCTGGCTCGGTGCCGGGGCATTTGCGAATCGAACTGCTGGGAATTTACGTGTTGACCATGACGGCGCTGTCCCTGTGGGCAACCGTGCGTGCACGCCAGCGCGGTGATGAGCATGCGGGCGCGCTGTTTCTGGCTTTGTTGCCTGTTTTGTTGGCCGTTGTTTTGCCCATGGCACGCGCCATGGGCGTCCCGCTACCGCGTACGCTGGTCGAGCATGCCCTGCTGCTGTGTACCGTTGCACAAGTGCCCCTCATGCTGCTGGTGTTGCTGCGGCGCAGCCAGCAGCGGCTGGAACAGCACAGCCGCTTGAGCGGGCTGGACCGGGTGGATGCGGCTACCGGCCTGGCGCTAGAGCCGGTTTTTCTGGAGCGTGGCGCTCGCATGCTGGCGCGCTGCCGACGTTTTGGTCACCAGGGTCTGGTGGTGCTGGTGGACATTGCCAACGCTGATCGAATCGAGCGTGACTTCGAAAAGCACCGCCCGAACGAGCTGCCTGTGCGCGTGGCCGCGCGTCTGGTTGCACTGGCCCGTGAGGTGGATGTGGTGGCCCGCCTGTCGGGGCGGCGCTTTGGCATGCTGATAGAAGGCCCGGTATCAGAAACAGAAGAGGCCACCATGGGCCCTCGCGTGGTGGCCAGTTGCCTCATGCCCTTTGCCGACAAACCAGAAGGCTGGGTGGCTCGTGTCCACGTCGCCTACGCGTTGGTGCCCCTGGATGGCACTGATATGGCAGTGCTGGTGCAACGCCTTTCCGACCTGCTGCAAGACGTGCCACCAGGCAGCGCCAAGGCGGTGTTCACGCTGGGGAGCGGCGCGGTTTTGACGCAATCGGCTTAAGTTTTTGGGAGTTTGGGCGGGTTCAGGGGGACCAGCGCAGTTTTTTTTAATTCATATCTGTACCCTAACCACCTCACGCGCCATCGTCCTACCAGCTTTGGCCAGTCAATCGCATGTTGTGATTGACCCGGTGTGGGGTGCTGAAACACTACGCTGTCGCTCACGTCTGGACATAATTAAGATTCAAGCCCATGGAACCCCAGCGCATCACCATTTCGTTAAGTGACCACTCCGCTGGCTTTGAAACCAGTCCTGAACGCGTGCGCCTCGCGGATTTGACAAGTTTCTCAGTCGATGTCGCGGATTTTCTGCGCGGCGATGGCAAAGATGTTGACCCAAAAACATTTGAGGTGGCGGTGCGCAATGGTTCACTTGCCATCGAAACAATGCCAATTTTGTCTGCCGCGCAACTGTTCAATGATTTACGAGCATTGCTCCGCACTGAGTTGCTGGATAACCTCGACGGCAAGCGACGCGAGGTAATTGAGCGGTGGCAAAAGTCAGCCCGGCTAACGCGGCAACTGGCCTACCGTGTTACAGCGCCCTTCCTAGATCGTCCCATCGTTGTCAACGCAGAGTCTGACTATCACTCGGATGACGCTGATCAATGGGTGCAGGTGGAGCGCTACATTCGTGGCGAAATTCAAGACTTAGGCGGTGCCACCAAAGCCAATGCACATGTGAAATTACCCGACGGCACTAAACTTACAGTTACCGCCCACCGCGATGTTTTGCGTGATGACACGGTGAACCGCCTTTACAAAGTAGCCATGCTTCGGATCAAAGCGGAATACAACGTGCTGACGCGCGACTTGCGCAATGCGCGCTTGTTGGAGTTTGTGGAGCACGTGCCGCAAATGGACGAGGAATTCCTTGCCCGCATGACACGCCGCGGAGCCAATGCCTGGAAAGATGTAGACCACGCAACGACCTGGGTTGACGAATTGCGCGGGGGCAAACAGTAATTAGCGTATTGCTGGACACCAGCTTTCTAATTTCATTCGCCGACCCACTACGTCCGCATCACGACGCAGCACTGGGTTACTACCGTGAATGTGTAAGGCGTCAAGTGACGATGTATCTATCTACCGTAGTGATTTCGGAATTTCAGGTCAAGCAAGCTATTAACGATCTGCCTTTGCGTAACTTCATGGTGCTTCCGTTCAACATCGACCATGCAATGCGCTGCGGACTCATCATTAAAAGCATGACGCGTGATCATGACGATGACCGGGTACGTGTCAAAGATGATTTCAAACTGGTCGCGCAATGTAATTGCGAAGCTATAAGTCACTTGTTAACTGAAGATGCAAGCACATTGGCCAAATACCTAAATCGCGCAAGTCAGGCGGGTTTGGCTTCAGTCAAGGTTGTCTTGCTGCGTGACGGATTTAATGCCGCGTGGTTTGAAAACGGACAGACGCGTCTAGTTCCCTGACGAGTCCAACAACGTCGCGCGACGCCCAATTCAATTCGGATCGGGCCCAAAACAGTTCCGGCCGAGCGCACAAGCCTCCCGCTAAAAACGCGCAGCTGACATGCAAAATATTTGGGCTAGCCGTCACCGTCATACCCCCAAATAATCCTTCTTGCCCACCTCCACCCCGTTGTGCCGCAGCAGCGCATACGCAGTGGTGGTGTGGAAAAAGAAGTGCGGCAGGCCGTAGGTGAGCAGGTAGCTCTGGCCGGTGAAACGCTTCTCTTTGGGGGTGCCGGCCTGGGTGACGATGTCGCGGGTGGCGGCTTGTTCGAAAGCGGCTGCATCCAGGCCACCGACGAAGGCCAGCACTTTGGCGATGCGCGCTTGCAGTTGCTCGAAAGTCTGCTCATCGTCGGCCATGGCGGGCACTTCAACCCCCGCCAGCCGCGCGGCCACACCTTTGGCGAAGTCGCAGGCTATCTGCACCTGGCGGATCATGGGCAGCATGTCGGGGTACAGGCGGGCTTGCAGCAGGGCTTGCGGGTCAATGTTCTTGGCGCTGGCGTGGGCTTGGGCCTTGCCCAGTACCTGGCTTAAGGCACCCAGCATTTGCTGGAAGACGGGAATACTGGTGGCGTGCATGTACGGGGTCATCGAATACTTTCTGTGTAGGGACGGGAAGTGAAAAAACGCTGTGCATTGTCACCTTCTTGTGTGGCACGGGCTGCGTTGCAGCAAATGCCCTTTTGGCAAACAAAACTGACCGGAGTGCCCAAACAGGTGCTCCTTTTTTAATAGCTGCTTGAGCAGCATTTATAGGGGCTAAAGGGCTTTTTACTTATAAAGTGACGCTGCCACCGTGGTTTTTACCGCTTGCTGAAAACCACCACATGCTGCCAGGGCAAGGTGCTGGCGGTGCGTTCGTACACCAGGGCATGCACAGAGGCTTCCTTACGCACCTGGGCTTCGGTCATTTTGTGCAGTGCCTTGATGGGCACTTTCGGGTCTTCGGCCCGGTACTCCACAAACACCACTTTGCCGCCCGGCTTGAGGGCGCGAACGATGCTTTGCAGCACTTCAAATGGGTACTCCAGCTCGTGGTACACGTCCACCATGATGGCCAGGTCAAGGCTGGCTGCGGGCAGGCGCACATCTTGTTCAGTGGCCAGAATAGGCCGGATATTGGAAAATGCTGGCTGCTGGGCCGTTTTTGTCAAGAGCGCCACCATCTGGGGCTGTACATCTGCGGCAAACACCGTGCCGTTCAGTCCAACCGCGCTGGCCATGCGTCGGCTGTAATACCCAGACCCAGCGCCCACATCCGCCACCACCATGCCAGGACGCAGCGACAACTCTTGCATCAGCACGTCGCTGCGCTCCTCCTTTTCGCGCTCGACGCGCTCCAGCCAGGCGGCGCCCTCAAAACCCATCACGCCCGCAATGTCCCGGCCCATGAAGCGTTTGCCAATCCCGTCCCGACCGGCGGGAACGCTTTGGTAGACGGGCGAAGATACGGCAGGGACGGGAGCGGAAGCCAATTGGGCGGCTACGGGCCCGACCCCCAGCACGGTTGCCGCAAGCGCCCAGGCGCAAATGGTGGAGGAAAAGTGGGTCAGGCGGTTAGGGTTCATCGCGCCAGTCTAGTGCTGGCACACCACGCACACCAGCACCCCGCTCACAAGTCCCTGCTGCGCGGTGTCGGCACTTTCCAATGCCGGAGGCTGCTCCACGCTCACCGCCAGGCACTGCCCCGCCCGCAGGAACACATTGCCGCTGTCGGTGCTGGCGCTGTCAGTTTCAGGCCACGCCCGGCGCGGCATCACACCGCATGGCGTGACCCAAATCGCGCTGGAGTGCAATTGCAGCACGCTGCCACGCAGTACCCTAGATTGAACAAGCGCGTGACGCGGGAATAAGCGCTGTGGACAGGAGACATGGAAAGCGCCTCATAAATCCCAAGCGGCCACGGAAACGAAAATGCACCCAAAAATCAACATCCTTGAAACGATTCCAGCAGACGCATCTGCGCCTTGCAACACAGCCAAATCAGCCGA
>JAYUXO010000130.1:0-4731 GCA_043753505.1 Comamonadaceae bacterium | reverse complement strand
AGGAAATTCTGGCGGTACAAATTTCTATTTTTACTCCCATCAATCAAGACTTTTTATGCGCACCCAGGCCTTCAAAGCGATGCCGAGGCCAAATGCATTGCCGTTCTGCTGGAAGCATTTGCCGCAGTCGCCCAACCCACACGGCTGACGACATGGCCGCCACCGCGTTTGCCGGGTGCGCGGATTAACGCTTGGTCAGTCTGACATAAATTGCTATATTTTTAATAGCTGCCCGAGCAGTTTTTTATTGGGCTGTAGACCGATTTGGCATAAAGGTCGTTCGTTCAAAACAACGCCAAAGTCGAATGCCCTGACAGAGCGACTTTTGCATGCACCGCAGTCTCTGCAGTGGCTCCACCCGACGCATCGGCCCGCACCAACCCGCCCACCCGTACCCCCAACAGCCGCAACCGGGGTTTCAAGTCCACCCGTTTGAGGCACAACCCCGCAGTTTGGCGAATCACCGCAGCATCTTGTGTGTGCACCTCAATCGTCTGGTCGCGCGTCACGCTTTTAAAGTTGTCGTAGCGCAGCTTGATGCCTATGGTTTTTCCTGCATAGCCCTTGCGCTGCAAGTCGCTGGTCAGTTTGGCGCACAGTTGCGTGAAGATGTGGCCCAGCTCGGCCTTGTCGCGCACCGCATGCAGGTCGCGCTCAAAGGTGGTTTCGCGGCTGATGGACACCGGTTCGCTTTCCGTGACCACCGGGCGGTTGTCCAGGCCGTGGGCGGCGTCATGTAGCCACGCGCCGTAAGCCTTGCCAAAGTTATCGACCAGCCATTCGCGCGACTGGCCGGCCAGATGGCCGATGGTGTGGATGTGCAGACGGGCCAATTTGGCCTCTGCCTTAGGCCCAATGCCGTTGATCTTGCGGCAGGGCAGCGGCCAGATCCTTGTTTGCACATCGGCCTCAAAAACAATGGAAATGCCATTGGGTTTGTCGAACTCGCTGGCCATTTTCGCCAGCAGTTTGTTGGGTGCCACACCCACCGAGCAGGTCAAGCCGGTGCGCTCAAAAATACTTTTTTGCATCAACCTTGCGAGCACCCGGCCACCTTCGCGTTGGCCTCCGGGCACGGTTGTGAAGTCCGCATACACCTCGTCTACGCCCCGGTCCTCCATTTGTGGGGCCAGTTCGGTCACGGTGTCCTTGAACAGGCGCGAGTATTTGCGGTATTCGTCAAAGTCCACCGGCAACAAGATGGCCTTCGGGCACAGCTTGGCCGCTTTCATCAATCCCATAGCTGAGCCTACGCCAAACTGACGCGCCGCGTAGGTGGCGGTGGTGATCACGCCGCGCCCTGCATAGTTGCGCAGCACCGGGAAGGCGGCGACGGGAATCTGATCAAGCGGCATGTCGGCATGCGCCTCGCGCAAGGCGTCGTCCAGCCGCCTGCGCCCGCCGCCAATCACCACCGGCAAGCCCTTCAGTTGTGGATAACGCAGCAGCTCTACAGACGCGTAAAAAGCGTCCATGTCCAGGTGGGCGATGCGGCGGGGGGTGGCTGTTGATAGGGAGATCATGCAGCGAGCATATCCAGCTAGACGCACGCATTGATATGAGAAAAAGTGAGCGGATGCCCGCCCGCTGGATCAGTCACTGCAGCACGGACGACACAACAATGCTGTGCTGTGTCAAGCCCAGACGCTGCCTGCCCAACAGGAGTGCATCGCCATGAAACAACTTCTGCAATGCGCGCAACACAACCGCCATCCAGGCGGACATCGCCACCTTGAAAGCGGCGCTGAACACGGTAGATCTAGGCAAGCTGAAAGACAAGAAACGGCCCGAAAAGTCGTGATGCAGTGAGAGCGGCTTTTTTCAATAAAACTGCTTTAGCTACGAGGTTTATTGCTGAAATTGCGATGTTTTTTATAGTGATTTCATTGGCGACAGGTGTTTGTCAGGATGTTGAATCGCATGCCGTCATATCAATCCCACACCGCGACAGCGTTGCCTGCAGCGTCAACCGCTGCGCGCACTTGGGTATTGGGGCCTATGGCACCTTCGGCCTGCAGGCGACTGTTGTGGGCGTGAACCGGCGAGAGCCCGAATGGGCTTGTGCGTCATTCAGGCGTAACGGTTTGTCCTACTAAGACAAAAGTGCTCCGGCCCAGGTGTTGATGGTTCAAGCAGCTATCTAAAACATAGCGAACATGCGTTCGCCCCGCAGCAAGGTGAAGAGCCCCATCAGTGCAAACACGCTTGCCGCCACGGCGCGTACCAGTTTCATGGGGATGCGGTTGGCGAATTGTTGGCCGATGAAGACGGCGGGTACGTCGGCGATCAGCATGCCCAGGGTGGTGCCCGCCACGACCGCCCACGCGCCGAGCTGCGCGGCGGAATAGTGAGCGGCCAGGGCCACGGTGGCGATCTGGGTTTTGTCGCCCATCTCGGCCAGAAAAAAGGTGGTGAAGGTGGCTCCGAAAACACCCCAGCGGGTAGCGATGTGCGCGTCGTTTTCATCCAGCTTGTCGGGCACCAGTGTCCAGGCGGCCATGGCCAGGAACGACAGGCCCAGCAACCAGCGCATCACATCCGGGCTGATCTGCGTGGTGGCCCAGGCACCCAACGCACCGGCTAGGCCGTGGTTGATGACGGTGGCGCACAGAATGCCCGCCACGATGGGCAGCGGCTTTTTGAAGCGTGCGGCCAGCAGAAAGGCCAGCAGCTGCGTCTTGTCGCCAATCTCTGCCAGTGCGACGACGCCGGTGGAGACGAAAAATGCTTCCATAGGGGTTGAATCCGGTTGATGACCTCACAAACGATGACCTGATACGCGACGCGCCCGAACAGCGCACCCTGCCACGCGGGTGGGCCAACGCACAACGCACAATGAACAGTTGATGCGCTGCACAGGAGATTGCAATGGGTGGAGATGGAATGGGTGCGTTGGTTATGGCCATTTTGGTGGCCTGCGTGTTGATGGTGGAGCTGCCAGCCTTGCTGGGTGCATGGTTGGCGCAAAAGGGTTTGCGGCTGGGCCTTCGCGCAATTTGAAGGTGGCGCTGGCGGCAGCGGCCTGCTCGGCGCTGGGGGTGCTGGCTGTGTTCGCCACGTTTTTTGAGTTGACCTGGGAGTCGCTATACAAATCATAGCAACCAGGGTGCTATCAGCCGGCTTGCAGACAGTCTTTGCACTGCCCATACAAAGTCAAATCGTGGTCTTGCACCACAAAGCCAGGCGGTGCAAGCCGCCTCAAGTCGCCGGGGCAGGCGTGCACGTCAAACACGCGATAGCAGGCGCGACACTGAAAGTGGTGGTGGTGGCCGTGGCTGGCCAACTCATAGCGGGCGGCCGAGCCGGGCAGCTCCACCAGGCGGATCTCCGCGTCGTCCAGCAGCGCTTTGAGGTTGCGGTACACGGTGGCCAGCGACAGGCCGGGCACACGGGCCTGCGCAGCTTCCAGGACCTCTTGTGGCAGCAGCGGTCTTCCCGCTACTGAAAGGGCCTGGTGAATCGCCGCGCGTTGAACCGTCATTCGTTGCATCAGGCCAGTGTGCCGCAGAGGCCTTTCGATTCGCGGGAGTCGATTACGGTTACTTATTAAAAAAAGTGCCTGCAGCCCATGCAAATACTGCTGAAGCAGCTACAAAAATAGTAGCAATCAATTTTGCCGAAAAGAATCATTCGTATTTGATGTACCCACATCGCTCATCCATCGGAGATTTCATTGGTTTACGCAACAACCGTCCTGCCTCTGGGTGCCTTGACGCTGGCATCGCTTTCCGCCGCAGCCCAAGTCAGCACCGCAACTTCCCAGACCGCTGACGCCAGCAAATCACTGCCCACAGTCACGGTCAAAGAAAAAGCCGAAGCCCCGGCGGGCCTGCACGCTACGCGCCTGGGCAGGCTGATATTGACTTTGTAAGCAACCAACCCGTCCACCCAAACCGCAAGTTTCATCGTGGGGCGACTAAGGGCGCAAGCCTTGGCGTCGTATTTGCCAGCCAACGAGAGCCTCAAACGGCTTGACGAGTAGCCAGGCTTCTTTTCTGCGCCGCCACAATGCAGTTCCGCGCAAAAACCCACTTGAACAGGCCCCCACCATGCCAACCGACCCGCAAGTCATCGAACACCTGCAAGCCCAACTCAAAAACGAGCTGACCGCCGTCAACCAGTACTTTTTGCACTACCGCATGCTCAAGCACTGGGGTTTTGACAAACTGGCCAAGAAGGAATATGGAGAATCCATTGGCGAGATGAAGCACGCCGACCAGCTGATGGACCGCATCTTCATGCTGGACGGCCTGCCCAATCTGCAAGACCTGGGCAAGCTGCGTGTGGGTGAAGACGTGCCCGAAATTCTGGCATGCGACCTGCAAAGCGAGCTGGGCGCGCAAGCCACCATCAAGGCCGGCATGGCGCATTGCGAGACGGTGCGTGACTACGTGTCGCGCGATCTGCTGGGCAGCATCCTGGAAGACACGGAAGCGCACATTGACTTCCTGGAAACCCAGATTGACCTGATCGCCAAAATAGGGCTTCCCAACTACCTGCAACGCCAGATGGGGGAACTTGCCTGAACGGTGAAAGAAAATAGCGTACTGATCTGAAAATTCAAGTCAAAACTGGCACCCGCCCTTGTAGGTATTGCTCAAGCAGCTATTGATTACATAGCGAAATGACACTTGGCTATCTCTTGCCAGCGGGTTCGCTACCGACGCGTGCCGCAAACCTGTCGGTGCCATGTCCACCACCTCCCCTTCAATCAGTTCCACCCGCGCATCG
>JAYUXO010000129.1:0-11523 GCA_043753505.1 Comamonadaceae bacterium | reverse complement strand
CGGCAAATCGCTGTACGACAGCCGCTGCGTGGCCTGCCATTCGGTGGATGCCAACCGTGCGGGGCCGCTGCACCGCGGCGTGTCAGGGCGCCAGGCGGGCCGTGTCAAAGGGTTGACTACTCACCCGCAATGAAAAAATCAACGGTGGTCTGGACCCGCCAGACGCTGAATGTCTGGCTGGCTGAGCCAGAGAAACTGGTGCCCGGCCAGGCCATGGGGTTCAGCGTGAGCCAGGCAGCAGACCGCGCCGACCTGGTGGCTTACCTGGCTGGCCTGAAATAACCGCCATCATTTGTTCAGATGCCCTTTATGTACTACTAAATAGATAGCTGCTTGAGCAGGTATATATTGCACTCCAAGCGCTTTTGCTTGTGAAGTTTCAAATGCAGACCCGGCATAGACCGGCCCTAACGTGGTGTTGCACCTCGGTTCTATTTGTGCCGAGGCATGTGTGGCAACAGACCTGCAGGCAACCGTCGGACCGCGGTTAAGGGTTATCTGTGCCAGTTGCATCCACTGCTGAAATTGCTGTGTGGTCTGCCATGACGGGTGCGATGTTGCTGCTATCTCTGGGCGCGGCCGCAGAGCTGGCCATCCAGCGCAGCGTGATTGCGTTTCGCGGCTTTATTTTCATCTCGCTCACCGGCACATCCGCCGTGTTGATGTGTGGCTTGCCGCAGATGCTGGCGCCCAGCCTGGGCGCTCAATGGCTACTGCCACTGAAGGCTGCTTTGGCTCCGCTTGCCAGCGCCGTGGCACTGTACTACCTGGGTTTGTGGGTCGGGTTGGTCCGCGAAGACCGTCTCGTGCGCTGGATCATGTTGTACGGCTGTGCTGCAGTTTTGGTAGCAGCCATCGCGGTGGTCTCGCTGGCTCTGCACGCTACCGCACTGGACGACATACAGCTGATCGCCCTATCGGGCTGTGTGACCTCCATCGCCGTGGTGTTTGGTGCGGTCATCGCGCTGCGCAGCGCGACACTGGGTGACGAGTTGTCGCGCTGGATGAGTCTGGCCTGTGTGTTCATGGCCGCCATGGTTTCGGGCCTGTATGCCAAGGCATTGGACATGCAGGGCGCGGGCATTGACGGTACGGGTCTGCCGGTGTGGGTACTGACAGCGGTTGCCACCGTAATTTACTTTTTGATGTCGATTGGTCTGACCACTGCACGCAACCGTGAGCTGCGCCGCCTGAACCGGATGGCTTCCACCGGCCGTGCAGACGATGAAACAGCGCTGGGTTTGCCGCGTGGGGGGCAGTTGATTGCCAAGGTGGACGATGCGCTGTGGCGCAGCGCCCGCGTCAAGCGCGACTGCCTGGTAGCGGCCATCAATGTAGCCAACCTGTACGAGCCCGATTGGGTTGCAGGCCCCAGCGTGCAACCGCAAATTCTGGTGTCGCTGGCAGCCCGCATTCGCCGCTCGGTAGGCTTTCGCAATGTAGTGGGCCTGTACCACGCGCGCTGTTTCATTCTGGTCATCTCTGCCGTGCAAGACCCCCGGCGCGACACGCTGCTAACCACCCGTCTATTGAACACGCTGCGCCTGCCCATACGGCTGGACAGGGGCCGCCATGTGCACACCTTTGGTCCGCACATCGGCATTGGCGTGGTGCGCCTGGCCGGTAGTGGGCATGACGCTTTGCGGGTCATCAACAAAGCCGAGCATCTGGCCATTGCAGCCAGCCAGGCAGGAGGCATGCTGGCCGTGCACTGGGACGGCGTGCAGGCACCTGATTCTGAGCAGGCACCAGCGGTGGGCGACACGGCGACAGACTCAACCGGTGCACCAGGCGCGCTGAGCCCGTAGGCAGGCGCTGACGCAAACCCGCTCCTTCGTCTGATGGTTCCAATTGTCAGCAAGGAAAAGACT
Organism: Comamonadaceae bacterium; assembly: GCA_043753505.1. Classification (GTDB taxonomy): domain Bacteria; phylum Pseudomonadota; class Gammaproteobacteria; order Burkholderiales; family Burkholderiaceae_C; genus JAAFIW01. The sequence goes on along the minus strand of JAYUXO010000129.1, from coordinate 9,652 downwards.
GCGGTTAATCACTTGCTTTACCGACTAACGCAAAAAACCACTCCCTATGAACGACACCGTCTTCGAACCGCTGCGTGCAGCAAGCCCCACAACCCAACCTACGCGCACGGTCATCACAACCGACCACACGCAGCTTTACGTAAAAGACTGGGGTTCCGGCAAGCCGGTCGTGCTCCTGCATGGCTGGCCATTGTCTGCGGACAGTTGGGACGACCAGGCAATGGCGATTGCCCAGTCGGGTTACCGGGCCATCAGCTACGACCGGCGCGGCTTTGGCCGGTCATCCCAGCCTTTTGGTGGATACGACTACGACACCCTGGCCGATGATCTGGCTGCCGTGCTGCAGCAAACCGGTGCACACGATGCAACGTTGGTGGGGTTTTCAATGGGCGGCGGCGAAGTGGCACGGTACTTGTCGCGCCACCAGGGGCGCACAGGCAGTCAGCGCGTTGCCAAAGCCGTACTGGTCTCGTCCGTGGTGCCGTTCATGCTTAAGACCGACACCAATCCACACGGCACCGAAAAAAGCGTGTTTGACCAGATGACTCAAGGTCTGCTGGACGACCGCGCCAAGTTTTTTGCAGGCTTTTTCAAAGATTTTTTTGGCAACACGTTGATATCGCACGCTGTCAGCAGCGAGTTGATGGAATGGTGCCGGGCAGTGGCCATGCAAGCCAGCTTGCGCGCCACGCTGGAATGCGCAAAATCGTTTTCAACCACTGACTTTCGCGCGGACCTGGCCACTTTCGATGTTCCCACGCTGATCATCCACGGCACAGACGACAAAATCGTGCCAATCGACGCTTCCGGGCGGGCCGCGGCTGCAGGCACTGCGCAATCAACCCTGATCGAATATGAAGGTGCACCGCATGGCTTGTTTGCCACGCACAAACTGCGTTTGACGCAGGACTTGCTGCAGTTTTTGAGAGGTTGACTGCGGCACCCTGACCCTCTAATAAAAAGAGGTTCTAAGTCGAAATGACCTGAATGCCAAATTGCTGACGTATGTCACGCACCGTCATTCGCATGTGCGCTTGCTCATTGAAATACACCCATTTTCTGAGCATAGATTTCGCTTGCCTGCGAACTTTGAACACTTCATTAAAGTGTTTTAAGAAAAATACAAGCATTGACCAATAACCAACCGGGTTCTTCAACAGCACTTTTGCCTCTTTGTCCGATGCGTAGACCAAGCTTTCCTTAAATCCAAAGCTTTGGACTCCAAATTTCGCCCATAACTGAACTCGCATTTCGCCTAATAAACTGGTATCGCAGCCAAAAACAATATGGCTAATGTCGTGGGCTAATACAAGTTTTTGAGCTATGGCACTTTTATAGACATTCCAAACTGTGAACTGCGGATTTAAAACGTAGTGCTGACGTAATGCTTCAGTAAGCGTAAGTTCGTTAACACTGTGAATATAAAAAGTGTTTGTGTCACGATCAGTCATGATATTCCTGCAGAGCAAAGTTAAGCTTCATCATGGACGGTTTGGTTAGTCTCCAATTTTTTCACTGGCATCTCGACTAGCGCCAATGCGTCTAGGCGTTTGCCTGCAACAAAACCCCCGCATCCACCTTTTCAATATCTGTGCGCCCGCAAAAAGCCATCGTCAAATCCAGCTCTTTGTGAATGATTTGCAGCGCTTTGGTGACGCCTGCCTCCCCCATCGCGCCCAGTCCGTACAAAAACGCCCGACCAATGTAAGTGCCGCGTGCGCCCAGGGCGCGGGACTTTAGCACGTCCTGGCCACTGCGGATACCGCCATCCATGTGCACTTCAATCTGGCTTCCTACTGCGTCCACAACGGCCGGCAGTGCCGAGATGGACGAGGGCGCACCGTCGAGTTGCCGCCCGCCGTGGTTGGAGACGATCAGCGCATCGGCTCCCGACTGCACGGCCAGGTGCGCATCTTCCACGTCTTGAATGCCTTTCAAAATCAGCTTGCCACCCCAGCGTTTTTTGATCCATTCCACATCGGCCCAACTCAGCGCCGGATCGAACTGTTTGCCCGTCCATTCCATCAGGCTGCCCATGTTTTCCACGCCTGCCACGTGGCCCACGATGTTGCCAAAGTGGTGGCGCTTGGTTCCCAGCATGCCCAGACCCCAGCGCGGTTTGGTCATCATGTTCAGGATGTTGGGCAGGGTCAGTTTGGGCGGCGCACTGAGACCATTTTTCAGGTCTTTGTGGCGCTGACCAATGATCTGCAAGTCCAGCGTGAGCACCAGTGCCGAACAGTTGGCGGCTTTGGCCCGGTCAATCAGGCGCTCGATGAAACCGCGGTCTTTCATCACGTACAGCTGAAACCAGAAGGGGTGGTTGTCGGTGCCCGCCGCTACATCTTCAATCGAGCAGATGCTCATGGTGGACAGCGTGAACGGCACGCCAAACGCCTTGGCTGCGCGCGCCGCCAGAATTTCGCCGTCGGCATGCTGCATGCCGGTCAGGCCCGTGGGTGCAATGGCCACCGGCATGGCCACCGGTTGGCCAATCATGGTGCTGCGGGTGCTGCGGTTTTCCATGTTCACGGCTACGCGCTGGCGCAGCTTGATACGCTGAAAATCTTCGCTGTTGGCGCGGTAGGTGCCCTCGGTCCAGCTGCCGCTGTCGGCGTAGTCGTAGAACATACGCGGCACCCTTTTTTGTGCCAATACGCGCAGGTCTTCTATGTTGGTGATGACGGGCATGGTTGCTGTCTCCTGCTGGTTTTAAGTTTGTGTTGCAGTAGATGCTACGGCGTGGGCAAAAACTCTGGTTGAGCAAAAGTCCAAGCCGCTTGAAATTATTTTGTGGAAGGTTTTCTGGATGCCGCATTTCAGCCGTTGACAGCCATCCATAACATCTATAAGCAAAATAGGTCTCTCGCCCTTGTATTTATTGCTCAAGCAGCTATGAATATAGTAGCGCACGTCAACCGGATCACCACCCCTGGCTACCTGGATCGCCCTTGAAAGGCCCCACCAGCTCGGGCGTGATCCAGCCGCCGTAAAAGCCACCGGGCTGTGGGCTCACCTTATGGCCGTTGACCGTGCAGTGCAACTGCGCCGGGTAGAACGCCACGCAGTCTGCCAGTGCCTGTGCACCCGCCAGCGGTTGCGGGTAGCTCCAGGCCACGCCGGGCAAGTGGCGTTTGCCGTCCATCAAATCCCAATAGCGGGCTGGGCCCTTCCACTCGCAAAACGAGCCGCCGCCAGCCTGTTGCAAGAGCTGTCGGTTCACATCGGCCCACGGCAAATAAAAGCTGGGCGGGTGCGATGTTTCCAGCACACACACCGCGCCCCGGGTCCGGGCCACTTCGACATCACCCCAGCGAATCACCACCTCGCGCCCATCGGCCGCCACGCGCGGCGGGCGCGGAAAGTCCCACACCGAGGTTTGACCGGGGCCTGGATTGTGTGCAAAGGGCGGACGGGTTTGGCCGCGCCATTGCCAGTGGTCGCGGGCCGCTTGCAGCCAAGCCGGTGCAGATGGAGGTGTGGGTGTGGGTGTGGGTGTGGGTGTGGTCATGTTTCAGGCGCTTTTCTGGATGGCTGTGCTCAGTCGGCCTGCTCCATCCAACGGGCCATGCTGCCCATCGCCGCCTGCGCGCTGGCTTTGTAGCGGCCCATCACGGCCAGCTTTTCGGCATCCGCAGGGTCGATTTCAGCAATCAGTTTGCCAAAGCCGTCCAGGCGGCTGGTGCGAATCCACTGGCGCAGGGCTTTGTCTTGCCCCCAACGAAGCTGGTTCATCATGGCCACCAGGGTGGCGCGCGGAAATTCCTGCAGCACACGCGGCAAGGGCACCGGGGTACACAGCTGGTTTTTGCGCTCGTTGCTGTCACTTGTCCGCCCGCAATGGGCCTCCACAAACGCTACCAGCGCCGCGCTGAAGGCGGGTTGCGGAATGCGCACCATTTGCAGCACCAGCTTGTCCGCCTGAAAAATCGGCTGCACAGGCAGCTTTTCAACCGCTGACGCGCTGCAGTCAATAAAAAGCGTGTGGGGTGCCACGGGCACTTCGCCTTGCTCCAGCAAGATTCGGGTCGGCTCCAGCGCCTTGACGCGGCCCATGCGAATCACGTGCTTGATCTGGCGCAACAGCGCCACTTCGCCTTCGGACAAGGTGGCGTAATGAAACATGGACGGGGTGTGCTGCGGGTCAATGCGCAGCACCTGGCCACTGGCTTCCAGACGCAAAAACAGATCGTCTGCCGTCTGCGCGTCGGCCAGCGCCTGCATCTGGTCGGCTTGCGCGCCCATCACGTCGCTGAAAAACTCGGCCCCCGGCTGGGTGTATCGGCGGTTGAGCAACCACGAGTCGCGCGGCATGACCCAGCTGATGGCGTCTGCGGGAGCGCCACTGTTCAGCAGCCACACGCCCACGTCCATGGCCGTTTTACCCGCGCCGACGATGACGTAATGCAATGGCAAGGCCTCGTTGCCTTGCCACAGCTGCGCCAGCGCATTGGGCGTGACCAGGCGCACGCCAGGTGCCACGCTGAATTTAGGGGTGTGGGTGGACGGCACACTGGTGCGGTAGTAAGTGGCGTCAACCAGCTTATTGCGCACAGTGACATGCGTTTCATCACCCGACAAAAGGGACACAAACCGGTGGTCAGCCAAGCTCCGGCCACCCAGGTAATTGCTCATCGGGAAATAACGCACACGGCCACTGGGCAGCAGGATTTGCTGCATCACCTTGTTGAAGTAACCACTGACCTCGGGGCCAGAGGCCAGCTCATAAAAGCCTTTGTTGACACCGATGACATCTTTGCGGTTGTCGCCCAACGGCATGGAGTTCACGCCGTAAAAAGCGGACGGCTGGTGCAGCGCCACAAAGGGATAAGCATCGTTCCAGTGCCCACCCGGCTTGCCATGTTTGTCAACGATGGTGATGTGCGCATCGGTTTCTTGCAGCAGCGTGTCGGCAAATGCCAGACCCACGGCACCTGCGCCGATGACCAGATAGTCTGTTTGGATTTGGGTCATGGGGCTTGTCATTTTTTCTGGGTGGGTTGGCAAGTAGCAGATCGTAGTGCTTGGTAAATGCTTGGTAAATGCTTGGTAAATGCTTGGCTAGTGTTTGGCTAGTGGCGCGGTCACGTGTGCGTCACCAACTTGTGCCACCTCTATGGGCTTTACCTCACCCACCACCACCCGCGCATAACGCGCAAAGCTCCAGTAGGCGCTGGCCCAGTCCAGCAGCACGACGAACCGGTTGCGAAAGCCGATTAAAAAATACACGTGGGCGAACAGCCAGAACAACCACGCGAAGTAGCCAGAAAAGCGCAGTTGGCCCAACGGCGGTGCCCACAGGTCAACCACCGCCGCGTTGCGGCCAATGGTGGCCAGGTTGCCGTAATCTTTGTAGACAAACGGCTGGGTGGCTTGGCCCTGCAAGTGGCGCAGCAAGTTGGTGGCGGCGTGTTGACCCATCTGCTTGGCGGCAGGGCTGACGCCGGGCACCGGCTTCGGCTCTTTTCCTGCTACCTCGCTGGTCGCGTCACTGAAAGCACAGGCCAGATCGCCAATGACTTGAATGCTGGGGTAGAGCGCAACCGACAAGTCGGGCTGCACCTTGACGCGGCCTGCGCGGTCAGTGGCACAACCCGTGGCGCGCGCGATTTGCGCGCCTAGCGGCGAGGCGGCCACACCCGCGGCCCACACCACACATTTGCTATTGATTTTATAGCTGCTTGAGCAGTCTTTACCGGGGCTGGTGGCCGATTCTTTGGTTTCGACAGTTTCGACTGTCAACCCATTCGAATCGATGCCCGTGACCCGGCAACTCAAGCGCACCTCCACCCCCAGTTTGTTCAGTTGCTCCAGCGCCCGCAGGCTTAAAGACTCGGGCATGGCTTGCAGCACGCGCGGGCCGCCTTCGATCAGCAAAATCCGGGCGCTGGCCGGGTCGATGTTGCGGAACTCGCCGGGCAGCGTGTGGCGGGCAATTTCAGCCAGCGTGCCCGCCATTTCGACGCCCGTGGGCCCGCCGCCGATGATGGAAAACGTGAGCCAGGCTTTGCGTTTTTCAGCGTCTGTTTCTTTCTCGGCCACTTCAAACGCCATCAGGATGCGGCGGCGGATTTCGAAGGCGTCGTGCAAGGTTTTCAGGCCCGGTGCATGAGCGGCCCAGGCATCGTTGCCGAAGTAGCTGTGCGTGGCACCGGCGGCCACGATCAGGTGGTCGTAGGGCAGCTGGGTGTCATCGTCCAGCGTCACCTGTTGACCGGCGGCATCAATGGCCACCACGTTGCCCAGCAGCGTGGTCAGGTTGGCTTGCTTGCGAAACAGGTTGCGAATCGGCGCCGCAATCGCCGGGGCGGACAGACCGGCCGTGGCCACCTGGTACAGCAGCGGTTGAAACAGGTGGTGGTTGGTGCGGTCGATCAGCGTGATGGCCACCGGTTTGCCGCGCAGTGCCTTGGCGGCTTCCAGGCCGCCAAAGCCGCAGCCGATGATGACGACGCGGGGAGGGTTTGTGACCGGGTGAGTAGGGTGAGTAGGGGAGGTGTTCGTCATGCGCCGGATTATCGGGAATCCCTTTGTGCAGATGCTGCGCTGCACCATCTGCCTGTACAACCCCCGGTTACACAGTTGACGGGTCAAATGTTTCAATCAAATGGCGTCGCCGCTGAATCGCACTGAATCTGCTCTCCAGCAAGTTGCCAGAAAACCTTTTAAAACCGACGTCATGAAAATTCAACCCGTGCCCGCAAACGTGCTGCAACAAGCCACACAAGGCGACCTGCGGGCGCTGGATGAGATGCTGGTCACCATCCAATCCGGCGTGTTCAACCTCTGCGTGCGCATGCTGGGCAACCGCGACGATGCAGCCGATGCGTGCCAGGAAATCTTGCTCAACGTCACCACCCATCTGGCCACCTTCAAAGGCGAAGCGGCCTTCAGCACTTGGGTCTACCAAGTGGCGCGCAACCACCTGCTGAACGCCATGACCCGCACCCGTGAATCACCCGAGGTGTCGTTTGACGCACTGAGCGAAACCTTGCAGGCCGGTCTGGACTTGGGCCGTGACACCTGGAACAACCGGGCGCTACAACCCGACGAAAAACTGGCGGCGCGCGAGATGGCCATTACCTGCACGCAGGGCATGCTGATGCGGCTGGACCGTGAGCAACGTCTGGTGTATCTGCTGGATGCTGTGTTTGGACTGGAATCGCACGACGCAGCGCAGGTGATGGACATCACAGCCGCTGCTTTCCGCAAGCGCCTGTCGCGCGCACGCCAGGCGCTCGATGGTTTCTCGCAGGCCACTTGCGGTGTCGTTAATCTAGCGGCTCCTTGCCACTGCGAAAAGCAGGTGCACACCCTGCACCGCCTGGCGCAGTTGGGCAAGCCGCAGCGCCCGCCCGGCTTGCGTCTGGAGCCTGCGGAACGCGCGGAAGCGGCGCAGGCGCTGGATCAGATCATGCAGATGAGCGACATGGCGGCGGTGCTGCGCAGCCACCCGCACTGGCGCGCGCCTGACACACTGCTGGCAGCCATTCGGGTGGTGCTGACTGCGCAGACACCCAAACATTTATCGACCCACCCATCAACGCACCAGGGAACCTCTGATTAACCTCGTGCGGAACTGCGGTGAACGGATTGGGATGCAGCGCAAGGCGTCTTTTTGCAGTCAATAGCGGGCTATTAACAAGAAAAGCAACGCAGCGAAGCGCCCAAGTCCGGATGAATCGCAGATCGCAGGGGGTTAATCAGAGGTTCCTTAACTGCAATAGGCCGTCTCAAGCGCTCACGGCCAGCAGCAGCGTGTCCCCGGTGGCCACCAGCGTCTCTTTGCCATCTTTCACTGCATACAGCTCGCAGGCGGCAAACGTCTGCTGCTTGCCAGGCTTGACCACCCGCGCCCGCGCCACAAACGAGTCACCCACCGCCGGGCGCAGGCAGTTCACCGCGTAGTGCGACGCCACCACCTGGCCCACCAGCGTGGCCGCCGCGTAACCGCAGGCGGTCTCGATCATTGCGCCCATCAGGCCGGCATGCAGAAAGCCCGTGTGCTGGCCCAGGTCGGGGCGCCAGGCCAGGCCCACGTCGGCCTCGCCGGGGGCAACACGCAGAACGTGAATCCCGCACCACCGGTGGAGGGCGGCGGTCTGGTTCACGGCTTGCAGGGTGGCAAGCCAGTCGGTGGGTTGTGTCATGCAGACTCCTAAATAGTGGTCACGCGAAACTGCGCGCCTGCTGAGTTAGACAGCAAGCGCCGTCTGGATGTGACATCAATCCGGTGAAGACAAGCAGAGCCGCGTTTTTTTGCTCCTATTTTTATAGCTGCTTGAGCAGGTTTTAAAAGGGCGAAACGCCTTTTTCTCTTGAATAGTCGATCCAAACACTGTCTGCGAAATCGTTGCGCCTACTATTCGCTACCCCGCAGCACAGCATCCTTACGGACTCGACCCACCATGCAACTCGGCGACGCACGCACCGGCAAACTGGCCAACAACCTCACCGGTTTTGGCCGCGCGCTGCGCCGTGCCGGCGTGCCCGCCGACAGCGCGCGCATGGCGCTGGCGCAGCAGGCCGCACTACTCGTGGGTCTGGGCTCGCGGCCCGATCTGGGGGCGGCACTGGAGGCGGTGCTGGTCAGCCGCGAAGCTGATCGCCCGGTGTTTCGTGAACTGTTTGACCTGTACTTCCGCAACCCCGATGTGGCCAACAAGCTGCTGGCCCAGTTGCTGCCCAGCGCAGAGGGAAAGGCCGAACCCAGCAAGCGCAGGCCCCGTGTACGCGAGGCCCTGCAACCGCAAAAGGCCTATGGGCAGCAAGCCAAGCCCAAGCAAGTTGACCAAAAGGTGGCGTTCGACGCGGCCATGACCGCCAGCGACCTGCACGTGCTCAAACAAGCCGATTTCAATGCCCTGAGCGCCAGCGAATTTCGCCTGGTGGCGCAACTGGCGCGAGACGTGACCTTGCCCGTGCCCCAGGTGCGCATGCGCCGCACCCGCCCCGGCGCACGCGGCGCACGGCTGCACTTTCCCGGCGTGATGCGCGCGGCGTCCCGCACCGGCGGCGAGCTGCTGCATTTACCTCGCCTCGCGCGCTGCGAACAGCCGTTGCCACTGCTGGTGCTCGTTGATGTATCCGGCTCCATGGAACGCTACGCCCGCCTGCTGCTGGCCTTTTTGCACAGCGCCACACGGGCTCACCGGCGGCGCGATGTGTTTGCCTTCGGCACGCACTTGACCGACCTGACGCCTGCTTTCAGCCTGGGCGACACCGACGCCATGCTGGCGGCCGCCAGCGCCGCCATTGACGACTTTGCCGGCGGCACCCGCCTGGGCGACAGCCTGACCACCCTGCGCCAGCACCACGCCCGACGATTGGTGGGCCGCCGCACCCTGGTGCTGCTCATCAGCGACGGCCTGGACACCGGCGAGCCCGAGGTGTTGCAACGCGAGCTCGCCTGGCTGGGCCGCACCAGCCGCCGCCTGGTCTGGCTCAACCCCCTGCTGCGCTTCGACGGCTACCAACCCGCAGCCCGCGGCGCCGCAGCCCTGCACAAACAAGCCCACGGCATGCTGGCCGTGCACAACCTGAGCAGCCTGCAGGAGCTGGCAGGGAGTCTGGCGGCAGTGATGGGGAAGTGAAAGCAATTGGGGTCAGATCCCAATTCCGGACGCGGTCTTGGTCGGCGGGTGAAATACAA
>JAYUXO010000128.1:0-4762 GCA_043753505.1 Comamonadaceae bacterium | reverse complement strand
AAAACCTGTTCATGTCCCTTTCTACATCCTCACCCGTCGCCCAGCGCGTCGGCTTGGTGCTGGCACTTATCCAGCTGTTTTTCACTTTGACATGGACGGTGTACGTTATTTTTCTGCCCCAGCTGGCAGCGCAGGTTGGCTTGAACAAACAAGCGGTGCTGGTGATATTGATGGCCGATCAACTCATATTTTTGATCGCCGACACCGCCATGGGCATGGCCGCTGACAAGTCGGTACAAGTGTTTGGCCAGTTGGGGCGATGGGTAGTGCTGCTCACGCTGGTGTCGTGTTTGGCATTTTTACTGCTGCCGTTTGTGGCAGCTAGCGGCCCGGCGGCTCTGGCCTGGTTCTGGTTGCTCACCGTCGTCTGGTCGGTCACCTCGTCGGCCTTGCGCGCACCGCCGATGGTGCTGCTGGGCAAATACGCGGCGCTGGCCTCGCTGCCCCGCCTGGCCAGCCTGTCGTTTCTGGGTTTGGGCATCGCGGGCGCGCTGGCACCTTACCTCACCGTCAACCTGCGCGGACTGGACCCGCGCTGGCCGTTTGCGCTGTCCAGCATTGCGCTGGCGCTGGCTACGCTGGGCATTGTATGGGCCGAGCGCACGCTCAAGGCTGCGGGCGTGTCGATTCAAAAGCCATCTGCTGCTGACGCTGCCATCGCAGCGCAAAAGCCTCCGGTAGCCCCGTTTTTGATGGCCATCGCCCTGCTGGGAATCGGTTTTCAGATTCACTTTTCGCTGAACACGGCACCCGCTTATTTGCGTTTCGCCAAACCAGCTGATCTGGAGTGGTTGATGCCGCTTTTCTGGATTGGCTTTAACGTGATGCTGCTGGCCAACAGCCGCCTCACGGCCCGCTTTGGCAGCGTGTGGGTGATGAGCACGGCAGCTTGCATGGGTGCCCTGGCTACTTACCTGAGCACGGTGGCCGGCTCGTTGAACATGGTCATCGCCATGCAACTGGTCGCAGGCGGTGCCTGGGGCCTGTTGATGCCGGGCGCGTTCACCACCGCGCTGGTGGTCGGCCGCACCGGGCGCGAAGGCTGGGTCACGGGCAGCCTGTTTTCGCTGCTGGCGCTGGCCACGCTGGCCCGCATGGCACTGGTCTCCAGCCAGCTGAACAAAGACACGCTGGTAGGCCCGGTGCTGGCGTGGCTACCCAGCGCGGTGTGGGTGGTGGCAGGGGTTTTGCTGCTGTGGTTGGCCTGGCAAATACGACGGGCCGACACTGCAGGCATTCACGCAGTTGCTATTAAATAAATAGCTGCTTGAGCAGTATTTATAAGGGCTTCAGCCAGAAACGCTCCGAAAATGATGAATGACGCGTCATTCAGACATCTGTTATTTGCCATTGTGCCGCGCAAGGTCATCTGCCCTCCATCAAGGCACCAGCCGCAGCAAGCGCCCCTGCTCGCTGTCGGTCAACACATACAGCAGCCCATCGGGCCCCTGGCGCACATCGCGTACGCGCTGGCCGACTTCAATTTTGTGTTCCCGCACAACTTTGTCGCCCGCCAACTCCAGCCGCGCCAGGTAGTTGAACTTCAACGAGCCCACAAACAGGTTGCCTTGCCATGCGCGGCCATAACGCGGGCTGTTTAGAAACGCCATGCCCGAGGGCGCTATGGAGGGCACCCAATAGTGCAGTGGCTGCTCCAGGCCATCTTTGACGGTGATGCCGTCGCCTATCTTGCCGCCGCCGTAGTTTTCGCCATAGGTGATCACCGGCCAGCCGTAATTGCGACCCGCGCGCGTCACGTTGATCTCGTCACCGCCCTGGGCACCGTGTTCATGGGTCCACAGCACGCCGTTGGCTGCCAGCGCTGCGCCCTGCAGGTTGCGGTGGCCGTAGCTCCAGATTTCAGGCAGCGCACCGGGTTGGGCCACAAACGGGTTGTCTTTGGGAACGCTGCCGTCCGTGTTGATGCGCACTACCTTGCCATGGTGGTTGTCCAGGCGCTGCGCGTCCTGCATGCGCTGGTAGCGATCGCCCAGGGTTAAAAACAGCGTGCCATCGGCAGACTGCGCCATGCGGCAGCCAAAGTGCAGGTTGCTGGAAAATTTGGGCTGTTGGCTGAACAGGCGTTTGAGACTTTGGAGCGAGGTGCCGTCTGCTGACAACTGCGCACTGGACAAGGCGGTGCTGTTGCCGCCAGGGCCTGGCTCCGAATAGCAAAAATACAGCGTGCGGTTTTTCTCAAACTGCGTATCCAGCACCACGTCCAGCAGCCCACCCTGACCGCGCGCCACCACCTCGGGCACCCCTTGCAAGGGCTGGCCCACGCTACCGTCTGCCCCTACCACGCGCATGCGCCCTGCCCGCTCCGTCACCAAAAAGCGGCCATCAGGCAAAAACGCCACGGCCCAGGGCTTGTCCAGGCCGGTCGCCACGACTTGCAATTTGGGCATGGTCTGGGCTGACGCAGTCGTGTTCAGTGCCAACAGGCTGACCCACACGGTAGCCATGACAACTGTGAACAGTCGTCTTTTAGAAACCAGTATTTTACAAAAATTGTTTAAAATCATAGAGTTAAATCGCTTTTCAAGAAATCAGATGACGTAACTTGCACACCCTGCAAAACCTGCGGTATTCTCCCCACCCATGCAGAGCCCCGCTTCCAGACTCCAAGCCTTCGCTCGATCAGCCTTCATGTCAGCCCTGCTGTCAGCTGGCATGGCCGCATTGCCCACTGCAATGGCAGCACCCGCTGAAGACGACATGGGCAGCTTCATGGCCGAAAAAGGCTTTGTCGACCAGACCCTGGGCCAGATTCAACAAGCCACGCAAGCCGTTACCCACCGCGCCTCAGAACTCGTGGTCAACGCCATGGGCTTTCTGGGTGTGGCCTACCGCCGCGGTGGCAGCTCGGCAGACACGGGCTTCGACTGCAGCGGCTTTGTGAGAGCCATGTACCAGCAAACCGTGGGTCTGTTGCTACCGCGCTCCGCTGACCAGCAAGCCGCCGCCACCCAAAAAATCGACAAGACCGAACTTCAACCTGGCGACCTCGTATTTTTCAACACCTTGCGCCGCACCTTCAGCCATGTGGGTATTTATGTGGGTGAAGGCAAGTTCATTCACTCGCCCCGCTCCGGCTCGCAAGTGCGTGTGGAGGACATGGGTACAAGCTATTGGCGCACACGCTTTGATGGTGCGCGGCGCGTGGTGGGCACGGGCAATAGCCAAACTGCTTTTGTGCTGCCAACGACAGCAACGGCCTTGCCCGCCCGGGCACTCGAAGCGCAGCTTCCCTGACGACGCGCTTCTTCGGCCGTCGCAGAGCCGCAATTGCCGATATGTGTGGGCAGGTGTCAAACGGCTCTTATCATCGTCGGATGAATTTCAACTCTTCGTCGCGCGCTCGCAGCGGATTCACGCTGATTGAGTTGATGGTGGTCATCGCCATCGTGGCCATCCTGGCGCTAATCGCCCTGCCCAGCTACTTTGACAAAATCGCCCGCGACCAGATTGACGAGGCACTTCCCCTGGCAGATTTGGTCAAGCGACCCGTGGCCGCACGCTGGGCTGCCACCAAGGAAATCCATGCCGACAACGCATCGGCCGAAGTGCCCGAGCCCAACAAGATCGTCAGCAATCTGGTCAGCTCGGTCACCCTGCGAGACGGTGCCATTCACTTGGTGTTTGGCAACCGGGCCAGCGGTGCCCTCAAGGGTAAAACCGTCACCTTGCGTCCGGGTGTGGTGGAAGACGCGCAAATCGTGCCGGTGGCCTGGGTTTGTGGTGGTGCCGGTGTGCCCAAGGGCATGGTGGCGCGCGGTGTGAACCGCACCGATGTGCCACCGAATCTGCTGCCGATGCGCTGCCGCTGATCGCAACCTGCCACCAGCCCGCCATGCCCGGCATTCTTTCCCCCACACCCTGCACGGCGGCGCTCGGCGGCGTTTTGAGCAGTTGTTGGCCCAGCGCGCAGACCTGCGTCTGGTGGTGCACGATTGGGAGCAACGCCTGGGTGGCCTGGGTCAAGCGGTAGGGCTGCAAACACCGTCGCCCCAGGTCTGGCAGCGCATCGCGCATCGCACCATGATGCTGCAAAACGCGCCGCAGAAAAGAACCGACGTGACCGCCTCCTGCGGCTGGCTCGGCTGGCTGCGGCCTGCCGCCTGGGGCCTGGGTGGGATTGCTACTGGTTTGATAGCTGCTTGAGCAGTATTTGTATGGGCTCCATCACTATTTGTCTCTACAGACCAGATTGCCATGCGCAGTGGCGAAAAGCTGCCACAGAGCTATGTGGGGCTGCTCACCGACGCGCAAGGCCGGGGCAAAGTGCTGGTCAGCTCACCACGCCAGGGCACGACCATGACCATCTAGCTCATCGGCCCGCTGGAACCCCCGCCATCCCAGCAGTTTGATGTGGTGTGGGCCGTTCCCCCTGAAGGCCCCGCGTTCGCCATAGGCACCCTGCCCGCCAAAGGCTCGGCCACCTCGCAACGGCCCGACACCTCCGAAAAACTGCTTTCCAAAGTGACACGGCTCATCGTTACCCAGGAAACCACCGCCACACCGTCGGTGCCCAGCGCCACGGTATCTCTACGGAGCAATTGCGCCAAGCTGTGGTGAACAGCGCAAAAGAGGTCAGCGCATACAACGCTGGGCCGCTTTTCCTCATAATTTAATTCCAACGTCATCACATGCTTGCCAAAACGGCTCGGGTGCCTTCAAACGGAACACTGGACCGGTTACCTGTGCGTCCCGAATGCGATCCATTCGGAAGGTTCGCACGTTCACGCGCTGTAAATCCCAA
>JAYUXO010000127.1:0-1846 GCA_043753505.1 Comamonadaceae bacterium | reverse complement strand
GCATATTTCACCGAGACCGCCGTTTTGAAGTGTGTTCATCTGGAAATTCAGTGATGACCTCGAATCCAATTTGGTTTTCATCAAAACGGCTCAACGTGTACCGTACCGTTTTGGCAGGCGCGCCCTGCATCCCGCTAAAACGCGCAGCCCACGCTGCTTTGGCGAGGTATGCGGGCTAGCCGCCCACTGCGTTTAATACCTTCCCATACCAGGAGCTTTGCATGCTGATCCAAACCCACCGCGACGGTTTCATCCACCCATTTTCCAGCGACATCACCCCGCAATCTGCCTATCAAAACCGGCGTGATTTGATGAGACTGATGGCCACGGGTGCTGCCGGTGCGGCGCTTGCGGGTTGGGCGGGCCGCGAGGCGCTTGCGCAAACGGTCAAGCCCGGCAAGCTGGCTGGATTGCCGGGTGCCAAGTCCAATGTCTCTGGTGCCGTGGTGATGGAGAAGGTTACTGACTACAAAGACGCCAGCACTTACAACAACTATTACGAATTCGGCACCGATAAGTCCGAACCTGCCAAAAACGCAGCCACCTTGAAAACCACGCCCTGGACTGTGACGGTGGACGGCCTGGTGAGCAAGCCCACTACGTTCAACCTGGAAGATCTGCTCAAACTCAGCGCCCAGGAAGAGCGTATTTACCGGTTGCGCTGTGTCGAGGGCTGGTCCATGGTGATTCCATGGGTGGGTTATTCGATGAGCAAAGTATTGGAAAAAGTGCAGCCGCTGGGCAATGCCAAGTACGTGGAGTTTTTTACCCTGAATGACCCCAAAACCATGCCTGGCGTGGGCTCTCGCGTGCTGGACTGGCCGTATGTGGAGGCGCTGCGCCTGGATGAAGCCATGCACCCGCTGGCCATGCTGGCTTTTGGCATGTACGGCGAGGTGTTACCCAACCAGAACGGCGCACCGGTCCGCATGGTGCTGCCGTGGAAATATGGCTTTAAAAGCGGCAAAAGCATCGTGCGCATGCGCCTGACAGACAAAGAACCCAAAACCGCATGGAGCAAGGCGGCTGCTAACGAATACGGCTTTTATTCCAATGTGAATCCCGAGGTTGACCACCCCCGCTGGAGTCAGGCCACCGAGCGACGCATTGGCGAAGACGGTTTGTTTGCCAAGAAGCGCAAAACGCTGATGTTCAATGGCTATGAAGCGCAAGTAGGTCAGTTGTATGCAGGGCTGGACTTGAAGAAGAACTATTGATGGCCGCCGCCACCCTGGCTGCGCCGCGTGCGCAAACCCCCCGCCAGTTGCTGGGTAAGGCGCTGATGCACCGGGCAGCCAAGCCGGTGCTGTTTGCGTTGTGTCTGCTGCCGTTTGCCTGGCTGGTCTACGGTATCGCGGCCAACCAGCTAGGTGCCAACCCGGCGGAGTATCTGATTCGCGCAACCGGCGACTGGACGTTGCGCTTTCTGTGCATCGTGCTGGCGGTCACGCCGCTGCGCATGGTGGGCGGGGTGCCGCAGTTGGCGCGGTTTCGGCGCATGTTGGGGCTGTTTGTCTACTTTTATGTGGTGCTGCACTTGCTGGGTTACAGCTGGTTTGACCAGGGTTTTGATGTGGCCGAAATTGCCAAAGACATCGTGAAGCGCCCTTTCATCCTGGTCGGCTTTGCGGCGTTTTTACTACTCACCCCTTTGGCGGCTACGTCCTTTAACCGCGCTATCAAAGCTCTGGGCGCGGCGCGTTGGCAGATGCTGCACAAGGTGGTGTATGCGATTGCTGGCCTTGGCTTGCTACACTTTTTTTGGATGCGCTCAGGCAAAAATGACTTTGCGGAGGTGGCGGTGTATGCGGCGATTCTGGCTGTACTACTAGGCTGGCGTGTGGCG
>JAYUXO010000126.1:0-1847 GCA_043753505.1 Comamonadaceae bacterium | reverse complement strand
ATGTGCTGGCGCCGTGAAAATAGCCAGCATGTTCGCCACCGAAACTCCCGCCATCGACTGGCCCAGCAAGCTGCGCCACCTGCTGCAAACCATGGTGTTTTGCGTGGGCGTGGCGACAGTGCAATACGGCTTCATGCCCGAGCGGCCTTACATGCCGCCCGTGGTGTATTCGCTGTTGATCGGGCTCATCACCTGGGCGGTCATTGACCTGGGGCGCGAGCTGTTTCCGTCGGCCCGGGAAACCGGTTGGCCCCGCGGCGTGCAGGGGCTGGTGCTGGTGTCAGGGGGTATTGCAGCGGGCTATTTTTTGGGTACCACTTTGGCGGACGCCGCCTGCCGCAACTTGGGCTTGTATGCGGCAACCCCGGTGCCCCAGTCGCCAATGGACCTGCGCACCTCCGTGTTGATTACCGCGCTGGCCGGGGTGATTGGCACCTACTATTTCTACACCACGAATAAAAGCGCTTATTTGCTGCGCAAGATGAACGAAGCGCAGCAACATGCCAACAACGCCCGCCTGAAACTGCTGGAATCCCAACTGCAGCCGCACATGCTGTTCAACACCCTGGCTAACTTGCGCGCACTGATGGCTACCAACCCCAGCGCCGCGCAAGACATGCTGGACCGCCTCACTGCCTACCTGCGGGCCACGCTGGCCGCCTCGCGCACAGACGAAAGCGGCCACACCCATACCCTGAAAGCCGAGTTCGACCGGCTGGGTGACTACCTGGCGCTGATGGCCGTTCGTATGGGCCCACGTCTGGCCTACACGCTGGATTTGCCCCCCGAGCTGGCCGGTCAGCCCGTGCCGCCGCTGCTGCTGCAGCCGCTGGTGGAAAACAGCATTCACCATGGGCTGGAGCCGCAAGTGGCGGGCGGGCGCATCACGGTGAGCGCGCACCAGACGGGCACTTTGCTGGCGCTGACCGTAGAAGACACCGGTGTGGGTTTGTCGGACAAGCACGGTGCGGGCACCGGCTTCGGTCTGGTACAGGTGCGCGAGCGTTTGGCAGCCTTGTATGGGCATTCAGGCGCTATTGAAGTAATAGCTGCTCCAGCAGGCGGTACAAGGGCCAGGGTCACTTTTCCTTTAAATTTACGATGATGAATGACGACCGCCTGCAGCGCGTCAAGAAAAATGATGGCTCAGCGTGCTCGTCCCATTTTCTTTGTCATTTGTCATGCCGTAGCGCTGGCGTCATTTTTCATTGACACCCCATGACCCCCACCGCCCTGATCGCCGAAGACGAGCCCCTGCTGGCGCAGGCCCTGAAAGCCGAGTTGGCCCGTGCCTGGCCGCAGCTTCAAATTCTGGCCACGGTGGGCGACGGCATCAGCGCTGTAACCCAAACCCTGGCGCTGCAACCTGACGTGCTGTTTTTCGACATTCGCATGCCCGGCCAAAGCGGGCTGGAGGCGGCGGTGCAACTGGCCGACGAATGGCCCATGCAGCCTGGCAAAGCGCACCAGCCTTTTCCCGCCTCTCCCGCCTCTCCCGCCTCTCCCGCTTTCCCCGCGCTGGTCTTCGTGACCGCCTACGACCAGTACGCCGTGCAGGCCTTCGAAGCCCAGGCGGTGGACTACCTGCTCAAACCTGTGCAACGCGAGCGTTTGGCAAAAACAGTGTCAAAACTGCAGTTAGCCCTTATGAAACCTTCTCAACCAGCTATACATTCAGGAGCATCCGAAGAACCCTCAGCGTTTGAAAACACGCTGGCCCAGCTGCGCTGCTTGCTGACTGCGCACAGTCCCGCAACACCCAGCCCTTCACGTAGCACAGGCCCCACTCTGGCAGTCATCCAGGCCAGCGTGGGCAACAGCATTCGGCTGATACCCGTAGACGAGGT
>JAYUXO010000125.1:0-4778 GCA_043753505.1 Comamonadaceae bacterium | reverse complement strand
TGCCCGTCACCTGCGACATCAGCATCAACTCCCTGCACCTGACCGATGCCGACATCGGTTACTTCGACAGCCGCATGCGCCTGAATCCGCCGCTGCGTCAGCAACGCGACCGCGACGCCCTGCAGCGCGGCCTGGCTGACGGAACCGTGGACGCGCTGGTGTCTGACCACACTCCCGTCGACGAAGACGCCAAAACCTTGCCATTTGCAGAAGCGCAAGCTGGCGCCACCGGCTTGGAGCTGCTGCTCAGCCTGTCCCTGAAGTGGAGTCACGACAGTGGCGTAGCGCTGCCGCAAGCCCTGGCGGTCCTTACCACAGGCCCCGCTCGCGTGTTGGGAAGTGCCCTGGGCACCTTCCAGGCCAGCGCAGGCCAGCTGGTTGAAGGCGGCGTGGCCGACCTGTGCATTTTCGACCCAAAAGCTCACTGGACGCCGCAAGCTGACACCCTGCGAAGCCAGGGCAAACACACGCCGTTTTCCGGCTACGAGCTGCCGGGGCGGGTGCGCTTTACGGTGGTGGGCGGGCAGGTGGCATTTGCAGCTTAAGGCGCCGTTTTTGGAACGAAAAAGGCATTTAGCCGAACTGGATATTGCTCAAGCAGCTATTAAATACATAGCGACTGATGTCCCTAGTGTGCACTGCGTCGTGCACGCAACGCATTACACTTTAGCCATGCGAAATATCACTTTATCGGCCGCTGACGATCTGATTGACCAGGCCCGCGACAAAGCCAAGGTGCGTGGCGTCTCGCTGAACGACGAATTTCGTACTTGGCTCGCCAGCTACGTGCAGGGTCAGGATGGGCAAAGCGCTGTGGACCGGTTTCGCAGCGTGATGCAAACCTTGCCCCACGCGCAAGCGGGGCGCACCTTCAGCCGCGACGAGATGAATGCGCATTGATTGATGGCGTCCAGCTCTACATCCGCATCTGTGCCAAAGGTATTTCTGGACACCAACATCTTTGTTTACGCCTTTTTTGTCCAGCGAACCCCGCAAGTGCGCCAAAGCGGTTGAACTGATCGAAAGCAGCCTGGGCTCCGGCCAGGGCTGCATCAGCTACCAGGTGATTCAGGAGTTTGCCAACGTGGCGCGTAAGAAATTCGCAACCCGCCTGAGCGCCGATGACTGCAAAGCCTTCATCGCAGCCGCCATGCAGCCCCTGAACCGGGTGACCTCCAGCACTGACCTGGTCTATGCCGCGCTGGTGTTGCAAGACGATCTGAAATACAGTTTCTACGACAGCCTGCTACTGGCAGCCGCCTTGCAAGCAGGCGTTGACACCTTGTATTCGGAAGACTTGCAGCACTGGCAATTGGTGGGCGGCAAGGTGCGGATCGTGAATCCGTTTTTGGATGTGGTGCAGGAACAGGTGCTGTGAAAACATGGTTCACGCGCGGGGCGAATTTCCTACACTAGCGAAATCAGATGAATGAAAGCTTGACTCGGCCTGTTTGAACATACTGACTGACAACTGACTTTAGTCCAGTTGCCCCATTTTTTACCGCGCTGCTTGTGGGCGATTCCTTGGAGAAGCGTATCTAAGGTCGCCATTTGTATCCTGCACGCTTGACGCATGCCTCCATCAACTGCAAGTATTTCGCTTCATCTGATTGCCGACCGTCAGCGCGATAGCAATTAACGCTTTTTTGAATATTGGTTTTGCTTGCGTTCTCAACCCCTGTCTTGGATGACAGACAAACAAGCGAATCTTTAGGGTATCTGGCCTCTTCGCTGGAACGAAAACTGCAATTGGCGACAGCCTGAGCTTCTTGTAAGCACGTTTCTGGATTTTTGCTAGCGGCGCAGGCGTCGCGTTGCCGTTGTGTCACGCAGCTTGTAAGCCACATACATAAAAAAAATCATCGGAATTTTTATAAATTTCACAATTACTTTTTTTGGAAAATTTTAGGTGACGGCTTATTTGAACTGAATATTGATTCAAGCACATTAACTCGCCAGTGTTACACAATTGCTTCATTTCTGGCGCTTTCCAACCCCGCCACCCCCTGAAACATGGCCTGTCTTCCCTGACTGATGATTTGCCCTTTCCACACATCCGTATCCGTATAAAAGGCCGTCAGCATCTGCGTTTTGATCTGCGCCGCCAATTCACCAGGCGCATCGGGATGGTTATTCAACCAATGCTCGGCCCGCAGCGCCTGCAGTACCTCGAATATCGGCACGGTGCCATATTCCATCGCAATACCGGTGTATTCGGCTTGTGGGCATTCGTCGGTAATTGCCGACCACATCAGGCCGGTGAGCAGGGCGGAGCTGGAGCTGCCGTCGTAGATGGAAGTGATTGGCGTGACGGCATGACCATCTTGACCGCCGCCCCACCAAGTGCGGGCGCGTTGAATGGCCCGGGCATCGTCTAGACCCGCGTAGATGCGCTCACCGTGACCGCTCGCGC
This sequence comes from Comamonadaceae bacterium, assembly GCA_043753505.1. Classification (GTDB taxonomy): domain Bacteria; phylum Pseudomonadota; class Gammaproteobacteria; order Burkholderiales; family Burkholderiaceae_C; genus JAAFIW01. The sequence goes on along the minus strand of JAYUXO010000125.1, from coordinate 2,365 downwards.
CCAAACCGGTGTGCAGGTCGATCCAGCCAATGCGGCTGGCACCAGCGCCGTGCTGGCGCAGCACGTGGCGCAAGGTCTGGTTGCTCCAGGTGGGTGCGATGCCGCCGAAGAACAGGCCGTTGGCAAATTCGTGCTGCCCCTGCGTGATGGCGGCTTGGTAAGCGGCAACGCCGTGGGCGGCAATGAAGGCCTCAACAGCGGCCTGGTTGGCGGCATGCGGCGGCCATTGTTCGGGCAGCAGCAGGGGCGCAAGCGTGCGGTAGGCCACGTTCACTGGCAGCGGCTGGCTGAAATTTTGAAAATTGCGGTTCAGGTCTACGTTTTCGTGCGTGGTGCGGCGAACGTGGGAGAAGCCGTAGGGGTTGAGCGCGTGGATGTACAGCACGGCGACGCCCGCATCGCGCGACTTGGCCAGCCATTCCTGGTCGTGCAGCGCAAACACCTGCACGCCACTGCCACAGTAACCCTCCACGCCGTGGCAGGCGCTGCTGATGATGAGCAGGTGTTCAGCGTCCAGCGGGCCGTCGCGGGCCACGTCCATGGCCAACACTTCGCCGTCGCGACCGGACAGGGGATGGTTGTGCGATTCGATCTGCAAACCGGCGGTGGCAGCGGCTTCCAGAAATTTAATACGGGCCGCCTTGTAGCTGGTCGAAAAGGCTTGCGGGATGTCGATCATGCGCGGGCCTTTTGTTGCTGCACTGCCAGCCAGTCCTGCGCCAGCTTCACCCAGAAAGTAGCACCCAGCGGAATCAAATCGTCATTGAAGTCGTAGCTGGGGTTATGCAGCATGCAGGGGCCACCGCCATGGCCGATTTCGCGGTGACCGCCTTCACCGTTGGCAATGAACACGTAGGCACCAGGCTTGGCTTGCAGCATGTAGGCAAAGTCTTCGCCGCCCATGGTGGGCTCTTGCACGAGCACGTTGTCTGCGCCCACGATGCCCGCCATCACGCCGCGCGCAAAGTTGGCTTCGGCGGCCGTGTTGATGGTGGGCGGGTAGTTGCGTTCGAATTCGAAGTCGCATGTTGCGTCATGCGCTTCGCAAATGTGCTGCGCCACGGTTTTCATGCGCGCTTCAATCATGTCCAGCACCTCGGTGGTGAAGGTGCGCACCGTGCCTTGCAGCTCGCAACTGTTGGGAATGACGTTGGTGGCCTCGCCCGCGTGAATCATGGTGACGCTGATCACACCGGCATCTACCGGCTTTTTGTTGCGGCTGACGATGGTTTGAAAGGCTTGCACCATCTGGCAAGCCACCGGCACCGGGTCAACCGTGTTGTGGGGCAGGGCCGCGTGTCCGCCTTTGCCGCGAATGGTGATCTTGAATTCGTTGGTCGAGGCCATCACGGGCCCGGCGCTGGCCGCAAAGGTGCCGACGGGCATGCCCGGCCAGTTGTGCATGCCAAACACGGCTTGCATGGGAAACTGTTCAAACAGCCCGTCTTTGATCATCTCCCGTGCACCGCCGCCGCCTTCTTCGGCTGGCTGGAAGATCAGGTAAACCGTGCCGTCAAAGTCGCGGTGTTGGGCCAGGTGCTGGGCGGCTGCCAGCAGCATGGCGGTGTGTCCATCGTGGCCGCACGAGTGCATCTTGCCGGGGTACACGCTGGCGTGGGAGAAGGTGTTGCGCTCCTGCATGGGAAGCGCGTCCATGTCGGCGCGCAGACCGATGGCGTGGCCGCAAGCGCCGCCGTCGCGTCCGTGCACGGTAGCCACTACGCCGGTGGTACCCATGCCGCGGTGAATGGGCAGGCCCCACTCGATGAGTTTTTGAGCCACCACGTCAGCGGTGCGCACTTCTTGAAAGCACAGCTCGGGGTGGGCATGAATGTCGCGACGCACAGCGGCGATGGCGGCAGACTGTGTAAGGATGGAGTCGAGTAGGTTCATGGTTAGCAGTCTAGTGCGATGGCAGGTGGACGAGATTTTGCTACTGATGACTAAATGACCTGCCCTGCGGGCTGCCATGATGGATGACTTGGGCATGGTGTGGTCATGTGGCATCAGCTGCGGGAGCAGCGGTCATTGGGTCATTGCGAGATTGCTACTATATTTATAGCTGCTTGAGCAGTATCTTAAAGGGCTAGAGCCACTTTTCGCCTAAAAACATGTTGGAATCATTACGCAGCCACCCCTATGCCTACCCCGCACTGGAAGTGGTGCACATCGCAGGCATTGCCCTGCTGCTTGGCAACCTGGTGCTGCTTGAGCTGCGGGTGTTCGGGTGGGGTGCAGCATTGCCCATCAGGGAACTGGCGCGGCTCAGTTTGGGCCTTGCGACTGCCGGGTTTGCGTTGGCGGCGATGTCAGGGGTGTTGATGTTTACCTCGCAAGCACAGGAGTTGCTGGCAAACCGGGCGTT